>JAZRNP010000124.1:0-5456 GCA_045648225.1 Victivallaceae bacterium
TTCAGTATTTGCGGTACGATCGATCTTCGCTGTATGTTCCGTGCTCTTGCTGAAAGAATTGCCAGTCCGCTGGACAACGGCAGAGTGGAAGGACACCTTTCACTGGCTGACAAAGCTGCGATGGAAAAGATCGAAGCTGAAAAAAAGCAGTGATTTCATCATAACTACTTTATGCTGTAAAAAATCACGAACGCAACAGTCCTTCACCGGGCTGTTGCGTTTTTTTATATCGCTCAGCGTAAAAAAAGCACCGGAGAACCGGTACCGGTTGAGGCAGGCAAACGCTCAATTCAGCAGTCCGGGCAAAGAGCGTTTTCAACAAGAATAAAATTACCCTCATCACTCAGCCGGGACACGCCGAAAGAGCCGTCTACATCGCCCGAAAGCATAATATCGATGCCATCGCATTTTATGCTGCCGAACCGATCCGTTACAAATGGCTGGTAGCACGCAATCGCAAGCGGGAAACCCTTGCCCGGGTGGCTGCATGGCTTGATGTCAACATATTGTGCAGGCAACCGAAGTTTAAACAATAAAACCGGCAGTGTGCATATCAACTTTCTCCAAATCAATGATCCTGTGCAATTTTGAAAATCTGTATTTATTTTCATAAACTCTATTGAAATTGTAAAAAAAGCATGCTATATTTTTTGCGATAAAATGGACATAAAGTTCATGTTTTATTTTTTTAACACTTGGTAGCTCGAGCAACATGGTTATGTTGAGAGTGGTTCCATGCTGATGTAAAAAGGAGTTCACAGAAATTATGCAGACGCACAAAATCGGTATCATCGGAGTTTGCGGCAGGGGCAGACACGCCTGTAAAGCCCTCCGTCCGGAAAAGGATTTTGAAATCGTCATGGAAGCAGACCCTTTTGAACCATCGGCACGCAACTACACCTTTATCGGCACCAAAGGCCGGGTGGAAAACATCGGAGACCATGGTAATTGTCAGGTTCATGTCCGGACCAGACGCGGTCTGCGCGCCACACCGGATATCGTTTACAATATGAAACCGGTTTCCGGCGGCCACGGCGGCGCAGACGATCCCATCATTGACAACTTCCTTGACTTTGTTGCCAATGGAGCCAGAACTAATGTCAACCTGGTGGCTGCCCGCGATGCGGTAGCAGTCAGTGTTCCGGGTCACTATTCAATGCGTAACGGAAACACACAGCAGGATGTTCCGGAACTTGAACCGGAACTTCTGGAATATTTTGCCAACAACCAGCAGCGGTAACTCAGGGGAAAACAAAAATGATCAGGTGCAAAGATATTGCCGCGATGGTGGGAGTTTCCCGTCAGGCAGTCACAGCGGTTCTGAACAACAGCCGTCCCAATTGTGTTTCTCCTGAAAAACGGGCGGAGATCCTGAAAATCGCCGCCGAATACAACTATCGCCCGCTCTATGCTGCGCAGGCATTGAAAACCGGTAAAAGCAATATCATCGGCATCGTCATGCCCGCATGGCGCAACCCGTATATTGCTGAACTTTGTACTGCGCTTCAACAGGCGTTGGCAAACGAAAATTACACTCCGTTCTTTACGATCGACAACAACTACAACCCGGTCAAGGGCAATTTGGATCAGCTGCTTTCTCTTCAGGTCGCCGGAATGATCACCGTGGCATCCGCCCTCCTGCCGGACAATATCGACATTCCGGTGGTAAGCTACTTCTACGATGATCCGCGCTTTGACAGCGTCTGTCTCAATGCTGAACTCAACTCCCGGCAGATACTCGAATATCTTAAAGAGTGCGGACACTGTAAAATCGGATATCTGGGATTGTCAAAAGACCGGAAGAGCAAAATAATTTTTTCCGAAGCCGCGCAGCTCGGGCTGGAACTTCCTGAGCGGTGGATGGTCGGCTGCGACAATACGCTTACCGGAGAAATGTTTGATATTCTGCTGGAGAAAAACCGTGGACAGGATCTGCCTACTGCACTGGTTGTTCACAATGACGCATTGGCATTGAAAATCATGCGTCGTATCCACGAATGCGGTTTCCGGGTGCCGGAGGATTTCAGCATTATCGGGCATGATAATATCTCTTTTTGTGCAAACTCCGTACCGTCATTGACCAGTTTGGGCTGCGGTTCTCCGGATGAAATTGCTGCAGCCATGATTGATCTGCTGATAAAACGGATCAAAGATCCCGCCCGTCCGAGAGAAAAAATAGAGATAAAAACCAAAGTTGTCAAGCGTGAAAGTGTTTTGGATTTGAATAATAAATAAAAAGGAGACCTTGAAATGAAATCAGTTTCGACGAAGCAGTTCCGGCGGTCATTCACTCTGATCGAACTGCTTGTTGTTATCGCAATAATCGCCATTCTGGCGGCAATATTGCTCCCGGCATTGCAGAGTGCCCGTGAACGCGGCCGCAGTGCGTCGTGTATAAGTTCGGTCAAGCAGTTGGGAAGTTCGGTACAGTCTTATTCCGACAGCAATGACAGCTGGGGACCGGTTCCGGAAGCAACCGAATTCACCAGATGGCCGGCACTGCTGTATGTGAACAAAGATATCACCGACTTGAAAATCCTGATCTGTCCGTCGGCAACGGCGTATGAATATGCCGATTATGTTATGCACGCCAAAAATGTTTCCCGTTCCGGTTTGCTCACTTCCGCCGGATTGACCTATTTCAACTATGTCCACTATACGCTCAACCGCTATTTTGTTGCCAAATCAGACACCACTGAACTGCGCAAAATGAATAAAGCTTCTGCTCCGTCACAAAAAATTCTGGGCGCAGACTGCTGCGGAAGTCCTGCTAATCCCACTAACTATTATGATCTTTCTGTAACCAAAATGCGCGGATTGAGTTCTGGATTTTTCTCAACTTATGAATCAAGTTTGCAATATTTGAGTCCGTTTATGCCGCCCCGCCACTCCAGAGGAGCCAATGTCGTCTGGCTTGACGGGCACGTTTCATTGGAAAAGGATGCGTGGCAGCGTTATCAGGTATATCCGAATTCAAAAAAATACAATTGGGATCCGCTGGAAAACAATCCGAGCAAATAAGGAAATATGTTTATTATGAAAAAATATTTATCAGGTATTGTGATCATGTCTGCGCTTATTGTTTCTGCTCAAATCGTTCCGCTGAAATCGTGGTCGCTCCCGAAGGATGCAGTAAAAGGTGAAACTGAAGTGAAAATTTCTGCCGGAAAAAGCAAAAACGGCAATCTGATGTGGGCTCCGTTTCAGAAAACTGAGGCGAACAAGGTTTGGAAAATTTCAGTCAAACTTTCCGGTAAAGGTGAAATTCAGGCCTCTCTGGGCTGTTACGATACTGTCAAAAAACGTTTTCTCACCCGTCATCCCTTTGCTGATGACACCCGCAAACTTGCCCTTGAAGCTCCGGTGGAACACATCTGGTATGTCAAATTGCCGCAGCTTAAAGAAGCGATCGGTTTTGTTCGTCCGGTACTGCGGGTGACGGCAGGAGAATTTACCATCCATGAGACCAATATCGAAGCATTTGAAAAGATGCCGCTGGTCGAAGAATATATCCCGCTCGGCAAGTTTGCCATTCCCGCAACTGCCAAATTCAACGGTCAGGAGATCAGTGCCACTTGCGGGAACAAGAAAAACGGCGAATTGCTGTGGGGCCCGTTCCGCGCTCCCGGCGAAGCCAAAGTATGGCAGATAACTGTGGAATACATCGGACGCGGCGATCTTCAGTGTTCGCTTGGCTGCTATAATGAGAAAATGCGTTTCATAACCCGTTTCCCCTTTGCCGACGGCAACCGGGAGCTAAACACGGTAGATGTTAAAAAAGAAACGTGGTTCCTCACCTTGCCGCCAGGCAGTCCCAATGTCAAATGGATACGTCCGACGCTGCGGATACTCACCGGAGAGTTCATAATAAAAAGCGTTCATATAAAAGAACTTGAGGCGAAGCCGCCAGTAGAAAACAAACTTGATACTTCAATAACGATGCCGGGAGAAATTCTCCCGGTTTATTCTGAACCGAATCTGTTTCCCGGCTTTGCCGGAGCCGATAAAAACATTTCCGGACTGCAGAAAGAGCTGATTCTGGAAAATAAAAAAAATGCTTCGAGAGTTTTTCAAATCAGTGCCCCGATCCCGGTCGAAAGCGGCAAAACCTACATCCTGACCGGGCTTTATCATACAAATAATTTTAAATTCGGCAACCGGGGCAGTCTGCTTGTTCTGACCGACGCTCAAGCAAAAAAATGGCCGGATTCGCTGGATAACTTCAAACCTTACAGCCCCTTGTGCATGGGCGAACTCGTCAACCGGGTCCCGGGCGTCTGGCAGCGCAAGACCGCCTTGTATACCGTCCCTGCCAATGTCAAAAATATCCGCATCGGAGTCTATTTGAGCGGAAATCCCGCTTCCATCAAGTGGCGGAGCATCTACTTCGGCCTCGGCCCGTGGGACAAGGACAGCCGCGTCCGGGATTACGACCTCACCCGCAACTACCGGATCAATACCGCACCTCTGGCACCGGAAAAGGTGGACAAGATCCTTGCCGACCGTCCGGCTGCCACCGCTGAAGTCATGCCCGGAAATTCTCCCAAACTGCTTATTAACGGCAAAAAAGAGCTTCCGGTGATCTATTTCGGCGATGCCTTTGAACCTGCCAGAAACAAAACAGCAGCGTTTCAGAAAGCCGGGATATCTCTGCAGATCATTCCGCTTTTCCGCAAAGATTATTACTGGGTGGGAAATAAACAGTACCGCTTTGACCGGATCGATCAATCCATTATGTCAAACGTCAGCCGCAATCCCAATGGAAACTTTATCGTTGCCATCAACGTTTCACCCTACAACACCTGGGCTGCCGAATTTCCGACAGAAACCGCCGTCAACCGTACCGGTAAGCAGCAGGTCAGCCGCCACGGCCGCAAATCTCCCCCTTGTCTGTACAGCAAAGTCTATCAGGCTCAAGCAAAGGATTATATCCGCAAAGCCATTGAGCACATGAAAACTCAGCCTTATTACAAGGCGGTCGCCGGATTTATGATCACCGGCAACGAAGACGGTCAGTTCTACTATCAGGTGAAATACGGCCGCTATATGGATGAAGCCTATCCGCCGTCAGCTCTTGAACCTTTCCGCGATTTTTTGCGCAAACGCTACAACAACGATGCTGCCGCATTGAAAAAATCGTGGAACCGCAGCAATGTCACCTTTGAAAATGCTTCTCCCCCGCGGTTGCTGCGCCCGATGAACACCTTTTTCTGGGATCGCACCAAAGATATGGCGTACTGGGATACCTCCGTGTTTATGAATGAAGCCATGGGCGAATTCGCCGATGCCATGTGCCGTGAAGCCAAAAGTGCCGCCGGTAAAAAGGTCATCGCCGTCATGTGGTGGGGACGCGGCGGTGAACAGTTTGTCCAGCCGCACTTTGCCCAGACTGAAGTCATTTTTCCGGGTAAAGGAATGGATCTGATGGGCGGTCAGCCCGGATACTGGGGCGAACG
>JAZRNP010000125.1:0-3734 GCA_045648225.1 Victivallaceae bacterium
GGTACTGCGCCGGGCCGGTATTGCAGTTGTGCCGGCTGATGCAGTTTCGGTGCTGGATGAAGTTTCACCGTGGCGGACCCACGCCAGAGGCGGCCGGGGTGTCGCCCACGAAATCATACTCAAAGTATTACAGGAACAAGGCCTGCTTGATCAGGTTATGGAGCGTTACCGTCAATGAAAAATTTGTTATTGCATCTCGTTGTTACGGCCTCTTTTGTGATAATCCCGGCGGCGACCGCTTCCGGGACCATCCGCAATTTTGAACTGGGGCACGTAAAAATACCGGTTTATCAGAAAGGCAAGCTGGATTTCATCCTCTTCGCCGACCGGGGCAAACGCAACGGAGATGTGATAACCGGCAAAAATGCTCTGATCGACCGGCTGCTCAAAAATGCCAATGTCGATAATATTCCCGATGGCTGGCAGCTTCCGATCTATCCGCTGAATTCTCCTTTAAACCGGGTTTTGAGTTTCTGGAAAAAACGGTACAACAGCAGTGAAGCTGTACTCTTTACCGAAGAGTGTTCTTTTGACCGCAAAAACAATGTGGTTCATGGCAACAGTGAAGTCATGATGCGTACTCCGGCCTTTGACCTCGATGGAGTCGGCTTCCGTTCCGATCTCAGTAAAAAAGAGATTGAAATCCGTTCCGATGTCCAGATCATTGCCCGGCGGGATGACAGCGATCCCCGGGAAATCCTCTCCGGTAAAATGCCGCTGCCCAAACAATATCAAACCGTTTCCGCCACTGGAGATTCCCTCCGGCTGGATATGATCCATAATGAGATCATGCTGATCGGCAATGTCAAAGTTGTTGATGGGAGTACCGTTCTGACCTGCGACCGCCTCACCATTTTTCTCAAATCGGAAAACGACGGGAAATCTCCGGCGGCAAAACGCAAAACCGCTGAAGATTCCGGCGACAGCACTTCCATGCTCAAAGGCATCTCCCGGGTACTGGCCAACGGCGATGTCCATCTGGAACGGCGACCGGACAATCCCGCCGATAAACAGATTCGTCAATATGCTCATTCTGAACATCTGGAATATGAGTTTGACAGCGGCCGGATCATCCTGTCCGGAGACGATGAATTGCCCCAGCTCACCCAGGAAAACTACACCATCACCGGAAAAACCATCGAATTACTGCGCTTTTCCAATATGGCTTTTGTCAAAGGTTCCTGCCGCATTACGGAATATGCCCTCACCGATGGCAAAAAAATTTCCGCCCGTACCATTGATTCCGACCGGGCAGACTTTGACGGGAACTCCCACTTGAACACCTTCAGCGGGAATGTCATTGTCACCGACAACGAAGCCGTCTTAAAGTGCGACCGGATGCGGGTTTTCCTCAAATCCACCCCCTCCGCCAATAAAAATAAAGGTAAAAACCAGGAATTTTCTCCTGTAAGCGGAACGCAGGAACTCGACCGGATCTTCTGTGACGGCAAAGTGAATATCGTCAGCAAACCCGACAAAAAATCTGCCGCCAAAACCCCGAGCACCTTGAATGCACAGAGAGCAGAATTGGATTACACCGCCAATAAACTGGTCTTTTATGACCGGGTCAAAGTACTCCATAAAGGCGACACCCTTGAGTGTAATCGTCTTGACCTCTTCCTTACCGATTCAGCCGATTCCGGAAAATCCGGCAAGACTGCCGTTTCCGGCGGAGTTGCTCTGGGAGGACGTTCCGCCGGAGAAAAAAGCCTGAATAAGGTCATCGCTTCCGGCAATGTGATCATGAAAGATCAGCAAAGCGACCTTTCCACCGAATTGATGACCCTCAATTTCCGGGAGCTCCCGCCCGGCACCGCCGTCACCCCGGGAATGTTCACCGCCAACAATGTTCAGTTGACCCGCATCACCTGCGATGGAAAAGTGATCGCTTCCAGTTTCCCCGGAGCCGGAAAAAAGGAGAATAAACGCCTCCTCAAAGCGGAACACGCCCTTAGCGATCTGTTGAAAAACCGTTCTGAATTTCATAAAAACGTCAGTATACAGGAAGAAAACAATACCCTCACCTGCCGGGATATGTTCGTCTATACCGGAGCCGCTCCGGCAAAACCGGTGCCCTCCGCCGCACCGGTCAAACCGGCAGACGATCCCGATGCCGACCCCTTCGAACTGGAGCCGACCGAAAATACCGCTCCATCACGCATCGCACTTTCTGATGGTGTCGATCTGGAACGGATCATCTGCAAAAATGATGTCCTTTTAACCAATAAGGACAAAAAAGGAAACATCTCCTGTGCCGGTGGTGACACAGCAGTTTACACCGTTAAAACCGGTGAGATCACCATTACCGCCGATGCCCCCGGCCGCCCCTATCTGAAGCGGGACGGCAGGATCCAGTACAGCGATATCATCGAAGGTAATCTCCGTACCGAAGAGCTCCGCGGCAGCGGCAATGTTCAAGTAATCACAGATAAGAGCGTAGAGAAATGAAAAAACTGTTTCTTTTAATTATAACGGTTTCAGCAGCCGTTCTCACCGCAGCTCCGCTGCAGCTGAAAATTGCCTCATATAATTTGCGGACAAATGTTGACAAAGCTCCCAACAATTGGGAAAGCCGCGCACCCCGTGCCGCCGCCGTTATCCAACAGGAAAAACTGGATATATTCGGCACTCAGGAAGTGCAAAAATGGCACATCCAAAGCTTGACCGCCCTCGGTTACAAAGCCATCGGTGAAGCCAGAGAATATACTCCCCGGGCAGAATTTTCCGCCATTTTTTACAATCCGGAATCGCTCGAATTGCTCAACACCCGTACGTTCTGGCTTTCCGAAACCCCCAATGTTCCCGCATCCAGAAGCTGGAAAACTGCCTGCCCCAGGATTTGTACTTACGGAATTTTCAAGCACAAAGCAACCGGAAAAATCTTTCTGTTCGCCAATACTCATCTCGATCATCGCAGCGCAGATGCAAAACTCAACGGAGCAAAGCTCATCATCAAAGAGTTATCCCAGTTTCCCAAAGATATGCCGCTCATTCTCACCGGGGATTTCAACTCCCGGCCGACCTCTGAACCGATCAAAGCAGTCAGCTCTTTTTTGACTGATGCCCGCAGCATCGCTGAAAAAGTCCAGCCCGGCCCGAATGGCACATTTAACGGATATAAACCTGATTGGGCCTATCAGCCGGGCAGAGCTCCGATCGACTATATTTTTGTAAACAGTAATGCGGTAAAAGTCAAAACTTTTCAGGTCATAGATGACTTCAAAAACGGATTGTCATCCAGCGACCACTTCCCGGTTGCGGCAACTGTGGTTTTGCAATGACGGGCGGCGGAGCGATCTCGCTTTGCCGGAGCGCGCCTTGCGGTCGTCGCCGCTCGGGTCGAGGACGCAAGTCCACTACCCTCGCGGACTCCTCGGCAAAACCCGCCCGGCTGTGCGATATCGCTCCTTATGAGGTTGGCTGGTGGTGCGGCGCAAAGCGCACGCACAGCATGCTGCCGCATATGCGATGCCAACGGCAGAGCGATGGTTGCTCATGAGAGTTTTTGGGAGTAAATCCGCCCTGTTCTGTTGTCGGCAAAGGGGACACTGCATACCATCTATCGTCCCCTTAAAATTCCTGGCATTCCTAAAATTCCCAGTATTCCCAGTCAAAAAGCCAATCGCCCAACCACCGTCATTTGCAAAACCATTGGAGCACGCGCTCGGATATACAGAGTGCTCATGAAAAGTATAAGTAAACTACCCTCGCTTTTTTAAAAGGGAAGTCGGAGG
>JAZRNP010000126.1:0-1359 GCA_045648225.1 Victivallaceae bacterium
CGCCGGTCGGGCGTTCAGCCCGACAGATCGGCGCAGCTCCAGCCAACGCTGTAAGGAGCGATATCGCACAGCCGGGCGGGTTTTGCAAGTGAGAGCCGACAGGAATGTACTGGCGTACATGACTGGAGGATCGAACGCCGCAAGGCGCGCTCCGGCAAAGCGAGATCGCTCCGCCCTCACTTCCCGGAAGCTTCGTGCATCATATCCTGAAATTCCTGCCGGGACAATTCAGAAAGATGCTTGCCTTTGCGGGCCAGTTTTTCATTGAATTTGATCGTTGTTTCGGTCATGCGTTCGTGGGTTTCCTCACTGCCGCCGACCAGACAGAAATTATCTCCTCTGGTGATCCGCTTCTGACCGTCACTGTGGTCAAAACCCATACCGAGCAGCATGGCATTCCGATCCGGATTTTGATTTTGCATCATAATTATTTCTCTCCCGGTGAAAATTTTATCATGACGGTAATATAGTACAGTTTTTTTCATATAGCAAGGAATAAATCGTTTTTTGCTGTTACAAAGCGTAAAAAAAGCGATTTTTCAGCAGATTTTTCACTTAAAGGCATTGACATAAAGCGTTTTTGGTGGCATATTATATTCATGTTTGTTTAATTAACTTCAGGTCAATTTATTAAATAGAAGGATTTTCGAAAATGACTAAGCGTGATCTCGTCGTCAAAATTGCAAAAGAAACCGGAATTATTCAGAGCGATGTCGCTGCGATCGTCCAGATGACTTTGGACAATATCGCCCAGGAGCTCGTTGAAGGACGGGATATCGAACTGCGCAACTTCGGCGTATTTGAGATCAAGGTCCGCAAGAGCCGCAAAGGCCGCAATCCCCGTGATACCCGCAATGAAGTCATCATCCCGGAACGCGCCGTTGTCAAATTCCGTGCCGGTAAAGAACTCAAAGAAGCGGTCGAAAAACTCAACACCGCCGATTTCCGGTAATCTTACGGAGAGTTGGAAAAATAAGCACACGACACGCCTGACGGAAAAGTTTTCGTCGGGCGTTGTGTTTTGATATTGAACCACGCCGCATTTAAATTTTGCAGCATCAACCAGGGAGATCTGAACTATGGCAGCATTCACTCCGCCGCCGGGCACCGCAGACATCTTTGAAAACGAAGCCCGCTCCTGGCGTTTCCTCGAATCCACCGCATCCAAAGTCTTTTCCAGTTACGGCTACGGCGAATTGCGTACTCCGGTGTTTGAGTATACCGAAGTTTTCCAACGGGGACTCGGCGGAGAAACCGAAGTCGTCCAGAAAGAAATGTACACCTTTACCGATCGCGGCGGCAGAAGTCTGACCCTCCGTCCTGAAGGAACCGCCGGTGTGATGCGTGAAGTCGGATCGT
>JAZRNP010000127.1:0-8656 GCA_045648225.1 Victivallaceae bacterium
CGACTTCCCTCCGTCGCTCTCTGAGCTATGGAGGGCATCCTTCGCACGCTCCGTTGCACTCCGCTTATTTTTGAAAGCAAAAAAAATCTACGCATGGCATTCCTGACGGTCTGCCATCCGTAGCTTTAGCGAAGGATGGTGGGCGTAGTAGAACTCGAATCTACGACCTCCACGATGTCAACGTGGCGCTCTAACCAACTGAGCTATACGCCCTCTTGCGATGTTACATAATATAGCACGCCTCACTGGATTGTCAAATCATTTTTGTGAAAATTTTCAAAAAAATATCGCACAATTCCCCTGAATATAAGATAAATCTCCGTTGACAGGAAAAATATCAGCAAATATTTTCCTGACGGCATTGCAACTCCGGAGGGCATCGGATATATTTACTGTATAACGCAAAAATTAAATCATATCGTCAAGGTGCAGTTATCATGTCAATTCCATTTTCACATTGCTTCAACTGGGTCGAATACCCGGATAAACTCTGGAACAACATAATCAGCGAATTCAAAGATAACGGCGTTGACCGCTTTGTCCTCACTGAAGGTATGCTGAAAAATTGCCTTTCCGATCCGTGGGGTTTTACCCGAATCAAGGTCAGAACAGTGAAACAGCAGATCAGTTTCGGCGATGCCCATTTGCCCTTCGGTCAACCGTACGACCTCTGCTGTGCCGAAAAAGGACGCCGGCCGGGAATGCTCGAAGATCAGAAGCGGGCCATGGCTTTTGCCGCTGAACTCGGCTGCAAAACCTGCACCATCCATATCGGCGCTTATGAAAGTATTTTTTATCACACCCCCAATTCCGAATTGCGCCCCCATGTGATCGATTCTCTGGGAATTTTGCTCGAAGAAGCCGAAAAGCTGGATATCATCATCGCCATTGAAAACAGTTATGAACGTTCCAATGCCACCGGTGAAATCCTCTATTATATGAGCTGCTTCGACAATCCTCATCTGGGCGTTTGTTATGATTCCGGTCACGCCTGTTTAATGACCGATTTTCCCGGCAAGAGCAGAGAAAAATATTTCGCTCCCATGGACAACGCCTGGGGAGAAGTCGTCGAATGTTACCCGGATGCTCTCGGCGATCTGCTGCCCCACATCGTCACCTGCCATTTGCACGACAACGACGGATATTCCGATGCTCATCAAATGCCCGGAGAGGGTAGAATAAACTGGCCGGAACAGATTGCAAAAATCCGTACCGCGCCCCGTCTGGTATCCATGCAGAGTGAAGTTTCAGTCGGCAAATACGCATATTCGATACGTCATCTTGCCGAAACTTTCAAAAAGATCCTGGGTTGAAAAAACAACGGAACAACACCCTCTTTTGAGTGAGAGGTTCAGCTTTTTCAGTCGAAAAACGAGAACGCTCACTCAAAGAGCCAGGTGGAGAGATATCTTTCTCCGGAATCCGGCAGCAGCACCACGATTCGTTTTCCGGCGAAATCCGGACGACGGGCGATTTCAATTGCCGCATACAGTGCCGCTCCGCCGGAAATGCCGATCAACAATCCCTCTTTAAGTGCAGCCTGCCGGGCCGTATTACCGGCATTTTCAGCAGAAACTGGAATAACTTCATCGATGATCTGCGTATTAAGCACCTCCGGGATGAATCCGGCTCCGATACCCTGAAGTTTATGAAGTCCGGGCTTATTTCCGGAAATAACGGCACTGGTATCCGGTTCAACGGCGATAATCCGGCAACCGGGATTGTGTTTTTTCAGAATTTCACCGACGCCGGTCAAAGTTCCTCCGGTACCGACTCCGGCAACAAATGCATCTACTTTACCATCGGTGTCGGCCAGAATTTCCAATGCCGTGGTGCGCCGGTGGACATCCGGATTGGCCGGATTGCTGAACTGCGCCGGAATGATGGAACCGGGATGGTTGCGATGCAATTCCTCTGCTTTGGAGATCGCCCCGGCCATACCTTCGGCACCGGGGGTAAGAATGATTTCCGCTCCGTAAGCGGCGAGCAGTTTCTGCCGCTCAACGCTCATGGAATCGGGCATGGTGAGAATAAGCTTGTACCCTTTGACCGCTGCCGCCAGAGCCAAACCGACACCGGTATTGCCGCTGGTGGGTTCAATGATCAAACCGCCGGGAGAGAGTATACCGGCCTTTTCTGCGGCTTCGATCATGGCGATACCGACCCGGTCCTTGGCAGAACCGCCGGGATTGAAAGATTCGACTTTTGCGACCAATTCGGCATCAGGAGTATCGAATTTGTGCAATTTTACCAGAGGAGTGCCGCCGACTGTTTCCAGCATATTTTCATAAATTTTCATAATTTCACCCGATTTTGAAACCCAGCAAAGACAATGATTTGTTTACTTCAGCAGAGCCGCCGCAGACGGTGTAAGCATGAAACTCCCGGCGGTTCCAGTAACTGCCACGGAGCTGCTCAAACTGTTCCGGATTCTTCCGGAGAGCATCGGCATCGATTCTTATGTCGTAAGCGTGAATAACTGCCTGATTTATCTGCTGCCATTGAGAGAGAGCCGGATCCAGTTGGATCTCCCGGCAAAAAACCGGCTCCGGCAGAGAATCCACCCGGAAATCCTGCAAAGACGGAATATTGAATTTTTCAGCAATTTTCCGGACACAGGCCGTCGTTCCATTGGCTTTGCCGTCTTTGGAATATCCGGCAATATGCGGTGTTCCGAAGTTGACCAGACTGACCAGTTCCTTATCCAGTTCCGGTTCTCCGGGCCAGACATCGATCAATGCTCCGGCGATATGGCCGGATTTTCTGGCGGCGATGAAGGCATCCTGCACCATCACTTCGCCCCGGCAGCTGTTGAAAAACCATGCGCCGCATTTCATTTTGGCAAAGAATTTTTCATCAGCCATATTGGCAGTCGGATACTTGCCGCTGCGTTCCAGAGGGACGTGCATTGTAACGATATCGGATTGAGCCAGCAACTCGTCGAGTCCGGTGAATCCGTCGCTGCCTTCCGCTTCGGCCCGGGGCGGGTCATTGAGCAGAACGTTCATCCCGAATGCCCGGCCGACATCGGCGATATGTTTGCCGACGTGTCCGACACCGATGATGCCGAGGGTCAAACCGGCAAGATTCCGGTTCAAAGCAGCCAATGCTGCGGCGATATAATTTTTCACACTGACGGCATTGCATCCGGGAGCGTTGCTCCATTCAATGCCCAATTCATCCAAATCGTCAGTATTCAAGTGGTCGATACCGATGGTTGCAGTTGTGACCAGTTTGACGTTTGAATTCTCCAGCAGAGCCCGGTTACAAACGGTGCGGGTACGGGTGACGAGAATATCGGCATCGGAAAGATCAGCGGGCGAAATTTTGCCGCCGGGCAGATAAAGCACTTCAGCAAAGGGTTCAAAAACTCCTTTGAAGTAGGGTATTTTGTCGTCAGCGATAATTTTCATAAAAACTTTATTCCTGTATCAGAGTTCGACTCCGGTTTCGGCATCGACCAGTTTGAATTCCTCATAATGAAGCATCGGATCGGCCCGGAAAGAGAGTTCATTTTTATATTTGTGTTCCATGGCACTGAGCAAATGGGCATCTTCATTGCGCAAACGGGCCAGAACTTCCGGGTGCATGAAAACCCGCAGAGCAACACCCTTATATTTGCGGTCACGCATGATGGAACTGAGTTTACGCTGGATCTCCGCACTCATCGTCACCGGAGATTTGACCAGACCGCTGCCGGAACAGTATGGACAGGGAGTATAGACTTGTGATTGAATACTCTCATGTTCCCGCTGCCGGGTCATCTCCATAAGTCCGAGTTTGCTCAGCGGGAGGATCCGGGTTTTGGCCCGGTCATCTTTGGTGAGCTTTTTCATGGTACGCATAATTTCGTCCCGTTCTCCGGCGGTGCGCATATCGATAAAGTCGATCACTACCAGTCCGCCGATATCCCGTAGCCGGAGCTGCCGGGCGATCTCTTCGGCGGCTTCGAGGTTGGTTTTCAGGATAAAATCGGGTTGTTCAGAAGCCTTTCTGCCGTGACCGGAGTTGACATCGATAGCGATCATGGCTTCGGTTTCGTCAATGACGATCTCGCCGCCGCCGGGCAGCCGGACTTTACGCTGAAAGACCTGCGCAAGCTGTTCATCGATATTGTAGTATTCAAAAACCGGCTCGTTTCCGCTGTACAGATGGACCCGGGAAACCAGCTTGCTGGCACCGATGCGCTTGAGAGTTTCCCGGATTTTTTTGTATGCTTCGGGATCATCGACGGTGATACCGGAAATTTCGTCTGTGATGAAATCCCGGACGGTACGGTCAATAAGATTGGGTTCGGTAAAGAGTTTGACCGGTGCAGAGGTATTTTCCATCCCGGAAGCGATCTTTTCCCAGTAATCCATCAGAAGTTCCAGATCGCGTTTGAAAAAGGTCGCCCGGCGACCCTCTCCGGCGGTACGGCAGATCACACCCATGCCTTCGGGGATATTGAGAGCTTCAATAATTTTGCGGAGCCGTTCTCTTTCGGTGGAACTTTCGATACGGGTGGACAACCCGATGTGTCCGCAGTATGGCATCAGGACCAGAAACCGGCCGGGGATGGAGATATCCGTGGTAATGCGTGCTCCTTTAGTGCCGATCTGACCTTTGGTGACCTGCACAAGCAGTTCCATGCCCGGCTTGAAAATATCCGGAATATCTCCGGCGGTGATCCGTTTTTTTCTCCGGGCCTGTTCCTGCGAAAGCTTTGCTCCTGGAGATTTGCCTTTTTTCTTTTTACCGGTTTGTGCAGAACTCTGATTGAGCTGCTCCAATTGAAATTGTTCGATCAACTCCGAGTTGCCCGGGATCATGTCCCGGAAATGGAGAAAAGCATTTTTATCGGCACCGATATCGACGAATGCCGCCTGAAGTGAGATATCCAGATTGACGATCCTGCCCAGAAAAATATCTCCGGGTTCCGGATTGCTGCTGTCGCGTTCAATTTTGTACTCTTCAAGTTTTCCGCCGCTCATAAGGGCGAAACGCCGTTCCATTTTTTCGCAGTTAAGAATGATCTCCCTTACTTTGTTTTCCATAAAATAAATTTCCGTTAAATTGATATTTCCTCCGGAAACACGGGCAATTTACCGCGCAATCCATTGCGGAATGCTCCGGCATTCATCCGTTTGGCTCCGGACGGGATAAGTTCGATGATCTCCAGCGCAGTGCCGTTTCCGCAGCCGACCACCAGTCTGCCGGGCAGATCGGCGCATTCTCCGGGAGCGAGTTCAAAACCGGAAACGACTTTGGCTTTGCAGATATTGAGGACTCCGGGATTTCCTCCGGATGGATTGAGATAATCACACACTGCTCCGGGCCACGGGAAAAATGCCCGGCTCATGCGTTCGATGCGGCCGGCGTCATAATTCCATGAAAAACGCCCTTCGCTCTTGGAAATCTTGCGGCAGACTGTGACCATACTCTGATCCTGCGGAATACCCGGAAGTTTTTTGGCAGCGATATCACACAAAGTTTCCGGAGCAACGGCGGCAGCGATAGCACCGAGTTTGAGTTCGAGAGTATCAGCATATTCGTCTCCGGCCAGCGGACAGTATTCGGTGCGGTAGACCGGACCGGAATCCAGTCCCTTTTCCATTTCCATAAACGCCACACCGGTTTCGCAGTCTCCATTGAGCAGACACTGGGTGATCGGAGATGCGCCCCGGTATTTGGGCAGGATCGAAGCATGAATATTTACGCAGCCGGATTTCGGCAGCATCAGCAGCGGAGTTTTCAAAATCTGCCCGAATGAAACCACACAGAGCATATCCGGATCAAGACCGGACAGAAATTCCAGAAAATCCGGCGCATTGACATCCGCGACCCGCAACGGTTCCAATCCCATATCCAGCGCAGCCTGTCCCAGCGGCGTCGGAGTCATGATCCGTTTCCGTCCGGCCGGACGATCCGGCTGGGTGATGACCCCGTCAAGCTGAATACGCTCCGACCGGTGCAGAGCTTCCAAAACCGGTACTGCGATCGGACCGGAACCGAGAAAAACGACTTTTAAAGGATTTGTCACTTGCAAAAACTCCTGTGAACATTCATATTAGATAATATACACCATTAACCCGAAAAAGCGAATTTTTTTATGACTGAATGTGCAATAATGCTGGGCGGAAATCTTTCCGGAACGCTTCAAGCTATGGATTTTGCCCTGAAAAAACTTGAGGAGTCCGGATTCAAAGTTGAGAAAATCAGCCGGATATTCCATTCTGCCGCAGTGGATTGCGTCCCCGGAACGCCAGATTTTGCAGATGTTGCCGTAACCGGATCCTGGTCAAAATCCGCCCGGGAACTGCTCAAACTTACCCGGCAGATAGAAATCGATGCCGGACGACCGGCACAGCACAGCAGCCGGGAATCCCGGATTCTGGATATCGACATTATCCTTTTCGGCAATGAAAATATCGCTCTGCCGGATTTGATCGTCCCCCATCCCCGGGCAAGGGAGCGGGAATTTGTACTTGAACCATTGAATGAAATCGCTCCAAACTGGCGTTTTCCGGATGGGATTTCGGTGAACTCTGCACTGAAGATCCTGAAAAATGCCGAATAAAATTTATCACCTGTCGGAGGAAATATCATGCCGGAATTACCGGAAGCAGAAAATATCGGACGGGCACTGAAACGTGTCATCTGCAGCCGAAATATTGTTAAAGTTGAAGTTTTCACCCCGTCGATGCGCACTTCGCTTTTGCCGCTGTTGTCGGCAAATCTGGAAGGACGCAAAATCGTCGATGTCCGCCGCCGTGCCCGTTATCTGGTAGCTGAACTGGATGACGGACGGGGATTGCTGATGCACTTCGGAATGTCCGGCGTGGTCCGGGTCGAACCGGCATCAATCCCCCGGCGAAAACATGAACACGTTTTCATCCATCTCGACAACGGAATGATCTTCCGTTTTGAGTGCACCAGACGGTTCAGTCTGCTTGAAGTCCATCCCGATTGCGCTTCCGGAGCCTTCCCGGCAGTACTCAACGGGCTCGGAGTGGAACCTCTTTCCAACGATTTCACCGGCGATTTACTGTTTAAAAATTTCCAAAAACGCAGCGGTTGTGTCAAAAATGCGCTGATGGACAACGCCATCGTCGTCGGTATCGGCAATATTTATGCCAATGAAACTCTTTTTGAATGCGGCATCGATCCCCGGCGTCAGGCCAAACTGGTTTCACTCGACGAATGTGAACTGCTGGTCGCAACTTCCCGGAAAATCCTGCTCCGGGCCATCGAAGCCGGAGGAACCACCATCTCCGATTTTAAAAATGTGGACGGCAGCGAAGGAAAATTTGTGCAGGAATTGAAAATTTACGGCAAAACCGGGGAGAAGTGCCCCCGTTGTTCTGCGGTTATCGAATCTGTCCGGCTCGGCGGACGCAACTCATTTTACTGTTCAGGATGTCAGAAATGAAAAATTTTATAACTTGTATGCTGCTGACAGCAATGCTGACGGCCTTGTCCGGATGTGCCGGAAAAAATACTGCTGAAAAAAATCCTCCTCCGATTCAACTGGATAAGTTTTCTGCCGATGATGAAACTTCCGCACTCGAAACCGCCCGGAAATTCGCTGAGGCGTTTGAAAAAGCTCTGATCAGCGGAGATTTCAAATACCTTGAATCGACTGTCGCCGGTAAAAAATTTTCCGCATCAAATTTTGCCGGTATGCGCAATGCCATGATCAAGCTCTACGGCACTCCACGGAAACTTGCCTATGCCACAACTCTGCAGCAGGGAAAACTCCGGGATATACTTTGGAAAATAACCTTTGAACGGCAGAAAGCTCCTGAAGCAAACAGCGAATATCATGAGATATTGCTGTGTGTGCGGATATTCCGGGAATCCGGGAAAACTCCGGAAGTCGCCGGATTTTTCATCAAGAGATTTTAAGCAGGCCGCCCGGGGCAAATTGTTTTTCAAAAAAATCGTTCCCGGCACTTGAAAAAATTCCGGCAGGATACTATCTTATTTCACATGAGAACCAAAGTACACCGATTTGTAAAATTTGTTTTAAGTTTTCTGCTGCTGACAACGGTCGCAGCAGCGGTGTTGCCTGTATCCGGAAACAACGGTAACACCTCCTCTTCCGTTGAGAAAAACTCCCGGATCATCCTGCTCTCAGAACAACTCACTCCGCCGCTTGCTCCGGCAGAACCGGATTCCGGAAAACATCCGGGGTCATTGCGGGGCGCAGAACCGGCTCTTCCGGCTCCGGCACTGATATCACGGCGCAATCAGGAACCATTGTCACTGCGCTGTTTCCGGGATGGGAATGCCGGATTCGTGCGGACGGAACTTGAGCTGTCCGCCGCTTATCCCACCGCGGAAAACGGAGTAAATCCGCTCCGTTTTGATTTCCAGGTATTTCTTCAGCGGTCACTGCCGCCCCGGGCCGGACCATATATGGTTTGACTTTTTTGTTGCCGCAATGCAGAAATCGCAGCGGCAGAATTCCCGGTTGTACGGGAAAAGTTGAATTGTTTATATGGAGAAAAGGCTCTATGAGCAACTTTGTCAAAAAATATTGGGAAGATATTATTATCTACGGATTCTGCGGACTTATGATCGTCGCCGGAATCATGGTTTACTATACTTTCGTTGCCTGAAGATCAGAGGGCGGCACGCCCTCATGCGCGCAAACTGCGTCAGCGGCAGGTCT
>JAZRNP010000128.1:0-4496 GCA_045648225.1 Victivallaceae bacterium
AAATCCGCTGCTGAAGCTCAGCAATTGTATTTTGACCCCTCATATTGCGGGTCAGGCTGCCAACAGAATTCAACGTATCGGATTCAATTGTTACAACCAGCTTCAGAATTTCCTGAATGGCGAGCCCATGCAGGGTGAAGTAACCAAAGAAATGCTTGCAATGTGTCCGGCTGCAAAAAAATAACAAAGGGAATTTGCTTATGAAACCAAAATGCAGAAAATTTACGTTGATTGAACTCCTGGTGAGTGCTGCACAACACTGCCGTAATCATGTAAAAGTTTTGTATAACCGCGGCGGTTTGCTGTCTTCTGCGGGCGGCGCATTGGTACGGATATGTACGGATAAGTACGGAAAAGTACGGAGCAATGCGCCGCAGAAACCGGCTTTTGGGGTACACCATAATGCTTGCAAAGCAAACGCTTCATGCAGCAACGCTGCGCTTCACACGGCGGAGCCGTGCTTCATTCGATCAGCGTTCACGCTGATCGAGCTATTGGTTGTTATCGCCATTATTGCCATATTGGCGGCAATGCTGCTCCCTGCACTGCAAAAGGCACGGGCGCGGGGAATTTCAACGCAGTGTATTTCCAATTTGAAGCAGATCGGTGCCGTCATCCAACAGTATTCATCAGATTACAACGGCTATTGGCGCTCAGCGTACAATACCGATCATCCGTGGTATTACCAGCTTATTCATCTGCGCTATTTTCAATGGCCGTATCATAAAAATCGCACCGGATATCCGAATATGCCGATAAAGAGTTGTCCGGGAGAGGGTTTTGATCCGAATGCACCTAGTGCAAACCACTGTTACGGACTGATGCGCAACAGTGCCGGATATTGGGGAAAATATTATATGGAATACGCGATTGCTTTGCAAAAACTTCCAGCCAGCGCGATTTTGATGGGGGATTGCTGGTTCAATTCAACGCAATTTACCGTTTTGAAGCCGTTGCAGGAGGGTTCTACTTTCTGGTTCAAACATAATAACAATGCCAATCTTCTCGGGGTCGGCGGTCATGTCGTCTCTGCCACGGTACATGAAACTTATGCTTTGTTCAGTGATCAGTTAAAAAAGGTCGAATCCACCAACTATAACGATGGTAATGTTGCTATGTATTATGTTTCCAAAAATGTCCGTAAAAAATATTCAAAATAAACTGGAGTTGAAATGAGAAAAGTTTTTACTATCTTGTTTTTGCTGGGCAGTTTTGTGCTGTTGGGCGGAAATATTACGCTGGTGAAAAAGGGGAAGCCCGCCGCTGTCATCGTCCTGCCGGATAAGCCTAATCCCGTGGCAAAGTATGCCGCAATGGAGCTTAATGATCACATCCGGCTCATCACCGGAACCAAACTTGAAGTCATTACCGAAAAGCAGTTGACCTCCGATAAACTTCCGATTTATATCGGAGCCACCCGCGCCGCTGAAGCTGCCGGATTGGGGCAGAAAAAGTTTGATAAAGAGGCGTGGGCGATCCGTTCCACTCCCGGCGCGCTCTATCTTACCGGCGGCGAAAACGATCAGGAATTGATGCCTTTCAACAATCGTGAATATGATTTTAAAGAGACCGCCATCCACCGGAAATATAACGGCACCAATCCGCTTGCCCGCCGCGGCACGCTTTACAGTGTCACCGAATTTCTCCAGAGAATATGCGGCGTCCGCTGGCTCTGGCCCGGTGAATTGGGAACAACCTTTCAGGCAAAATCTACCCTGACTGTACCTGACGATATGAATATTTCCGGAGCCCCCCGCTTCCTCTATCGCAAATGGCGCATCTATGGCAAACTCAACCGCTATTTGATGCCGGGTTTTATCAAAGGCAGAACAAAGGTCGATCCGGGTCTGGATCAGATCAATTTTTCCCAAAAGGCGCATGAAGAATATTTCGCCGCCGAACGCCGCTTTATCGTCCGCTATCAGGAAGGGAATTCCCAGCCGATGCCCGCTCCGGCATCACATATCAACGATTGGTATAAGCAGATGAAAAATACCCATCCGGAATTTGTGGCAATGGACGATGCCGGGAAACGGCTTCCCCCGCAGGGCAAGCCAAACTTGAGCCGGTTGTGCGTTTCAGCCCCGAATTTTCCCCAGTGGTGGGTGGAGAACAAGTGGGACGGCGGCGACTGGATCGGCGTCGGTGAAGCCGATCACCGGGCATTCTGCCGTTGCAAAAATTGTATGGAGTGGGACAAACCGCAGGATCCGAAACACCAATATTACTCCACCAGCAACCGTTATTTGCGCTTCCATAAAAAGATTTGGGAACTTGCCAGAAAGAAAAATCCCAAGGTCAAAGTTTCGATCCTGATGTATATGGATTACACTCATCCGCCGACTATCGAAGATGATCTTTCCTGGATCTTCGGCAAATTTGTTCCGTGGGGTTCCGGTTATGCCAGTTACTATCCCATGTCGGAGCGAGAATTGGAAACTATCCGCCAAGGCTGGATGGGCTGGGGAAAACGCAAAGCGACCATCCACTACCGTCCCAACTATCTGCTTTCAGGTTACACCGTTCCGTCTCTTGATGTTGAACAAAGTGGAGAGATGTTCCGCTTCGGAGCGAAAAACGGCATGGTCGGCTTTGATTTTGACAGTCTTTCCGGTTACTGGGCGACCAAAGGACCGATGCTCTATATGCATATGCGTTTGAGTAATGATCCGGATTTGACTGTTGCGGAAATTCTTGATGAATACTATTCTGCATTCGGTCCGGCATCCGGATTCATCCGCAAATACTTCGACCACTGGATCGCTGTGACCAAAAAACTCCGGAGGCAGATCAGCTCCCGCAATGCCAATCTGGCAGCAGAAATATACACCGTTGACCACTTCACTGAATCCGGAAAAATCCTCGAAGAAGCTATCAAACTTGCAGCAATTTCCCACGATAAAAAACATCTTGAACGGGTGAAATTCATCCAGCTCGGCTGGCTGCACGGCAGAATGTGTGTCGAATTCAGCCACCTTTACAAAGATAACAAATTCAATGAAGCGCGCGCCAAACTCAATGAGATCATCAAGTTCCGCAGAAAGCATGAACACACCTTTTTCTGCGACCTTGCCGCTGCATCTTCCGCAGAAAAGCACGGATACAAAAATCTCAAAGCTTTTCTGGAAGGCAAATTCCGCCATCACCACGAACCGGCACTTACCGGCAAGAAATTTCAGAAGAAAGAGTGTCATGCTTTTTTCGGTCTGAAACCGTCCAAATGGGGATTGTCTCTGCCGGAAAAAAATGCATCCGGCTTTGTTATCTACAAATATAACGCCGGAAAGAACAACGCTTTTGTCGAAGCGAATCTTTCGCTACGCGCCCGCAATGTCCGGATAAATAATCAGCTTGATATCTCCTTTGACGGTAAAAATTGGCAGAAAGTAGAAGAAAACATCGCATTGAAAAACATCCGACTTACCGGCTTGGTGAAAGATAAAAGTGAGTTTTATCTGCGCTTCACCGCCAAACGTAATGATAAAACTCCGGAAAAAGGCGGTTTGGCATTGATTTCGTACCGTCTGGATTACACCAAAAAGAATCCGGATGTGATTATGCCGCGCAAACAGATCGACACAGTTACCGGCTGGCTGGACTTCAATCCCCGGTGGTTCTTCAAGAAAGATCCGCACAATAAAGGTCTTGCCAAAAGTGAAATGGATGTCAAAACCTTCTCTTCCAAAAACTGGACATCGGTTTCAGTTCCCGCACCGTTGGAAACCACACCGGTCGGCCCTTATCTCGGCTTCGGCTGGTACAGCACCGTGTTTGAGGTGAAAAAGGATTGGGAGGGCAGAAGTATCGACCTCCTCTTTACCGGAATTGATAAAGAGGGCTGGGTATATTTCAACGGTCGCTATGTCGGCGAACATACCGTGAAATCAGAAAATGTCAGCGTCCGGGTGCTTTACGGTGAACCCTTTATCATCAAGGTTCCTGCCAAATATATCAACTTCGGCGGCAAAAATCTGCTGCAGGTAAAAATCCACTCGGCATTCGGCTCAAACGGCATCTGGAACAAGGTGAAGATCCGCCCGGTCGATGCTTCCGCATTATTATAAAAATTATCGGTAAATAAAAGATCTCTGTCCCGGCGCATCATGCGCACGGGACAATTTGACATATACTTTTTTTTACTGAATATCAAACAGTTTTGGCACTTTTACAAATTTTCCGGAGTGATTTTATTTTCCGACGGCGGGAAAGGTGACTTTGCCGGAACGGATTTCCACCGGACGGAGAAAATCGATGCTGTAATTGCGCGGAACATGGCCGAAAGGATAGTCCGCATAAACCGGAACCCCGAGTTTCGGAGCGATTTCCCGGAGGAGCTCATCGATTTCCGATTTTGAACCGCTTCTGGTGAACTGGCAGAATACCACTCCGGAGGCTTTGGCAAAAAATTTGTTTTCAAGCAATCCGTAAAGTTTTTCCCGGATCTGTTCCGTTGTGATGTTGGCACCTTCGATAAAGATTATTCTACCGGTCATATC
>JAZRNP010000129.1:0-4037 GCA_045648225.1 Victivallaceae bacterium
TATGTAATGTTACAGTTACTTTACATTGGCCGCAAAACCATTGACGGCAAAAATGCCGCCGTCTTCCACAATGCCGGCAACAGCAACCTCGCCCAGGTGGTCAACCTCCAGCCGGACAAACGTTATCTGCTGGTCCTCAAAGGCAAAGTCACCCGCACCGAAACTTCTCCTGCGGTGTCGATAAATGCCGGATTCACCTGGCGTTTTGAAGCCGGAAAAAGTGACTGGTTCATCGGCAAAAGCGTCGGTATCGCCATCCCGCCCACCGGCAAACTGGAAACGGTCAAAAAGGTCGTCACCGTCCCCAAAGAAGCCCCGGTACTCCACTTCAACCTCACCTGCAAAAATCAGAATGATGCCGCCGACAACTGCTATGTGGAAAGCTGCGAACTCTACCTCATCCCCGATCTGGTCGATTCCCCCAAACGGCTGATGCCCAAAAAGCCGGTCGTTAAAAAAGCTGCTCCCAAACCGGCTACCGTCAAAAATAAACCCATGCCCGCCATCCTGACGG
Organism: Victivallaceae bacterium; assembly: GCA_045648225.1. Taxonomy (GTDB): domain Bacteria; phylum Verrucomicrobiota; class Lentisphaeria; order Victivallales; family Victivallaceae; genus UBA1784. The sequence goes on from JAZRNP010000129.1 coordinate 515, forward strand.
CTCCCGCCAATTTGAGCCGTACCGGTGCAAATCTGCTGTTGAATCCGGATTTCACCGCCAAACGCCCCGGCCCGAGTTACCGTCCGTGGGGTTTCGGAGGTAAGAGCTTCACCTATCTCCCCAATGCTGCCGGAGTGATCAAAGGTGTGCTCACCAGCGGCTATGTGGTACAGAGTATCAAAGCCGTCCCCGGAAACTGTTATGAATTGACCGCCATGGTCAAATCCGATCAACCGGTCTCCATGTCGGTCAAGTGGCTCAATGACAAGATGCGCTGGACGGTGCCGAATCTGCATTACACCATCAATATGACTCCGGAAGCGGACAATGTTTACAAGGGCGTCATCCGGGTCAAGGCTCCGGAAACGATCGGCGGTATCGGAATCCTGATCTCCGGCAAAGGCAAAGTCGATTTGGATAAAGCAGAGATCTATCTGCTCAAGTAAAGGATCGTCTCTACTGAAAAACAAAAATCCCGGCAGTAAAATTTACTGCCGGGATTTTTTTGTTTGCTCACATAAAAACTGTCGTCTCGGAAAGATGTTTTTTGTCAGCGTGAAGTGCCGCCGGAGCGGAATTCTCCGCAGGCACTCCGCAGGGCAGTATCCCAACCGGGATGAGATTTTCCGGCAGTTCCAGCTCCTTGCACAAAATTTCCGGATCGAACCAGGCGACAAAGGTGCTGCCAAGTTTCAATTCCTGAATTTTCAGCATCATCTGGGTCATGACGATCGCAGCATCGACCATACCGTAATCCTGCTCATCAAAGGCGCGCTTCCACGATTCATTTTTATCATAGCAGACCACGAAGTAAAGCGGTGCATCGAAATGACATTCCGTGGAGCGTTTGATCTTTTCCCTGCCCTCTTTGGAAAATATCACAAAGATCCGCTGCGGCTGTTTGTTGCAGGCGGTCGGAGCATTGCGGGCAACTTCAAGGATCTCCTCGATCTGCGCTTCACTGACCGATTCTTTTTTGAAACTGCGTACGGAATAACGTTCCAGAGTCAATGTGGTAAAATTCATGGCAGGCTCCTTTGGTCAAATAAATTTCCTCTCTGCTGTTATAATATAAACTGCTGAAACATTAAATCAAATGAAAAAACATAAAATCCCGGTTTCCAGCAGAAATAAATCCTCTTGCAAACCGGCTTTTCCATGTTATATTATACCCGATAACAGAAAATTCCGGAGGTAAAAATGAAAAATGCATCGGTATCCGAAGCAATAGCGAAAACGACCCCATTCCGGGAGTATCCGGAAAAATATTGGGATTTCCAGCTTTTGGAAAAAATTCCGGAATACCGGAACGCTCCGGAAAACTTTCAGGTAAATGGTTTGCAGGGTATCCTCGTCAGGGGGTTCGGGCCCAAGGCGGATGAAACCGATTTTTCTGCAATCTCCCCCAAACCGTTGAGTGAAAAAATCCCGGCGGAATTTTTTGCCTATCTCGGATTCCCGTCAACGCCGATGCCCGAAGGCGGCTTTCCCGGAATCGTCCTCGTCCACGGCGGCGGTGGAACCGCATTCCCCGGATGGACCAGAAAGTGGGTCGATCAGGGGTTCGCCGTCATCGCGATCGATTGGTACAATCAAATGCCGGTACCGGAAAATCCGGATACCCCGGATAATACCATAAAAGAACGCATCCCCCTGCCCGGCGGCAAACGTCAGGATCACATTTCCAACATTGCAAACATGGCCCTCGCCCACACTTTACTGCGTTCTTTACCGCAGGTCAATCCACAGAAAACAGCTCTGGTCGGCCTCTCCTGGGGCAGCTGGTACGGGACGATGCTCGCTTCGATGGATCACCGTTTCCAAGGCGGAGTGATGATCTACTGCGGCGACCGCAAACAGCACAAAAAAATCTACAACGGCAGATTTGTACATGCCGCAAAGATCCCGCTCTACTGGGTGGTCAGCACTCATGACCAGAATGTAAACTTGCGAACTTTGAAATCATCTTTCAAAACCTGCCCCACTATCGTAACCAAATCGATCGTGGTCGGAATGCCGCACGGTCACGTCGGTTTCGGTTTTGATTCCTGTTTCCGCATGGCAAAATCTTACACGGAAAAAGCGGTTCCTTCCCTCCCGGTGCTCAGTGACATGAAGCAAAACAAAAACAGCGTTTCATGCAAAATACTATCCCCGGGCAAAGGCATCAGCCATGCCGTATTGTGCTATACTTCCGACAAACGTCAGCCGGTCTATCACTTGCGCAAATGGAATACGGTTCCGGCAACCATCGACGGAGACACCATTTCCGCAGAAGTTCCCCAAGGCGCATATATGTACTACATTTCCGCATACGAGACGGAGAGCACTCATCACGATCTGTGCGGTTCAACCAATCCGGTGGTAAAGCCCTACCCCGGAAAAAATGCAAAAAAAATCAAGCGGGTCGAACCCGCTTGAAAAATCCTGTTCTGATCACCGTTTTTTCCGTACCGGAGAACGGCGTTTTTTCAGCACTTCGATCTGGGGGCGGCGTTCTGCCAATCCCCGGTTGACTTCAATTGGCGTGCCGTCAGGAGCCTTGCCGGTGTAATACATGGCGGCCCCCATAGTCATCGGCAGCGGGATGTAATCCTGCACCTGCTGCAGACTCCAGTGGTGCTTATTGAGAAAATCATCCACCGTTTTCATCTCTTTGGCTCCGCATCCGGGAAAATTGGAGATGAACAACGGAATGATATACTGTTCCAAACCACACTCTTTGGTAATGCGGTTGAATTCATCCATAAACCGGTAAAACTCTTCCGGAGTGCCTTTGCGCATAAGTTTCATCACTTTGGCATCGAGATGCTCCGGAGCGACCTTCATGTGTCCGGAAACGTGATGGGCAATAACCTCCCGGAGCAACTCCGGCTGGCGCAATGCCAGATCCAGACGGATCCCGGAGTTGATGTAGACTTTCCGGATCTGCGGCATCTTGCGGAGCATCCGCAACGTGTGCAGCACAGCCAAGCCGTCGCATTTGTAACCCGGACAATGGTTGGGCCAGATGCAGCTTACCCGCTTGCATTTTTTACAGCGTTCCAAATCGTAACTGCTGCCGAAAAGATTTCCGGCGGCACCGCCGACATCACTGATGATACCTTTGAAATTCGGCTGTTTGCTGATTGCTTCAGCCTCCCGCAAAATCGATTCAGTGCTCCGGCTCATCACGCTGCGTCCCTGATGGGCGACCAGACCGCAGAATGCACAGCCGCCGGGGCAGCCTCTGACGGCCTGTATCGAAGTGATGATACTTTCGTATGCCGGAATTTTTCCTTTGTATTTCGGGTGCGGTTTGCGGGCGTAGGGAAGTTCATGAACTTTGTCCAATTCAGCCGGAGTCAGCGGTTCAGCCGGAGGTTCGATGACCAGCAGACGATCACCGTAACTTTGGATCATTCCGGATGCGCTGTAATAGTTCATGTTTGCTTCAATGATGCGGGTCTGTTCCATAAGCGCATCTTTATTGCGCTGGATCTCCTCGTAACCGGGCAGTTCAATATAACCGGTACGGTCAAAT
>JAZRNP010000130.1:0-1106 GCA_045648225.1 Victivallaceae bacterium
GGTCTTGCGAAATCCCGATGCTCATCGCCCGTGGCAGCACGTTTTTGAACCGCTTTCCGGGTATTTATTGCTGGCGGCCCGGCTCTGTTCCGGAGACCGTTCGCTGGTCGGCGGATGGAATTTCGGACCGGAAGATCACGAAACCTGGCCGGTTCATGCGGTCGCCGCCGGGATCCGGAAGTTCTGGCCCCGCTTCCAATACCGGATCGAAGCGGAAGCCAATGCCCCGCATGAGGCAACTTTACTGCGGCTTGATTGTTCAAAGAGCCGCCGATGTCTGGATTGGTATGGGGTGTGGAATATTGAAAAAACTCTGGAGATGACGGCAAAATGGTATGCGGCATTCTATGAGAAACAACAGATCGTTTCCGGACAAATGCTGCAGGGATATATCTCTGATGCCGCTGAAAAAGGTTTGATATGGACAAGATAAAAAAACTTCATGATGAGATCATCGACAAGGTAAAAGAGTATTATCTCTGCTGTCACGGAAAAAAGAAAGATTTCGTCCCCGGCGAAGACAAGGTCAATTATGCCGGTCGGGTCTTTGATGAACACGAGATGGCCAATCTGGTCGATTCCGCATTGGAATTCTGGCTCACCGCCGGACGTTATGCCAACGCTTTTGAGCAGCGGCTGGCCGGTTTGCTCGGCGTAAAGCACGCTCTGCTGGTCAATTCCGGTTCTTCTGCCAATCTGCTTGCATTCATGGCTCTGACCAGTCCGCTTCTTAAAGAGCGGCAGATCAAGCGGGGCGATGAGGTAATTACCGCCGCCTGCGGATTCCCTACCACGATCGCACCCATTGTCCAATATGGTGCCGTTCCGGTCTTTATCGATGTTGACGTTGCCACGGCCAATATCATCCCGGAACAATTGGAAAAAGCTCTTTCTCCCCGTACCAGAGCGGTAATGATCGCTCACACTCTGGGCAATCCGTTTGATCTGCGTGCAGTGTCGGAATTCTGCCGCAAACATTCGCTGTTTCTCATTGAGGACAATTGTGATTCGCTCGGCTCTGAAATGGACGGCCGCTTTACCGGCAGCTGGGGTGACATCGGAACCTCGAGTTTCTACCCGCCGCACCACTTGACCATGGGGGAGGG
>JAZRNP010000131.1:0-1738 GCA_045648225.1 Victivallaceae bacterium
ACCATTGGCACGGCCGAAAAGTTCTGCCATGAAGCCGTAAAGCAAGTAATCCAGAGCAAGGTCACGGATATTGCCGCTCTTGTTGTGTTTCTCAACAACACGGAGCAGATCGCCGCCGAAGAAGCCTTCCATGATATCCAGCAACTCTTTTTCGGGGAGGTTGCGGATAGCATTGAAACCTTTGGCAAGCACTTCACCGTGGCTGCGGTGGGAACCGAAGATCATATCATCTTTGGTCAGGTTGTAAGCCATACCGACCGCCTGAGCTTCTTCACCGGTGTAGAGGTGAGCCGGACCGGTGTAGAGGTAATCGATACCGTTGTAGTGCTTCTGGGTACGGACCTGGAAGAGCATGGTTTCGAATTCGCGGATGAACTGCATATCTTTGTAGATACCCAGGAGAGCATCTTTGCCGTAGATTTTCTTTTCTTCAGCGAAAGATTTTTTGTACTGATTGAGCGGAATGCTGCCCAATTCCACGATACCGGGTTTGCGGACTTCTGCCGGATCGATATATTGACATTTCGGCATTTTTCTGTTTCCTTTTTTTTATTTGTTGATATGGTTGAATTATTTGACTTGTTCCAGTGCGGCATCGCGGAAGACTTCTCCGACGGTCGGGTGCGGGAAGACAACTTTGGCGATTTCGGCGCAGGTGAGCTTGCGGGTGATGGCCATGGCCAGACCGAAGATCATTTCGCTGCCGGGGTTGCCGATGATAGCGGCACCGATGACGATGTCGTCGGCGTCGAGGATCATTTTGAGGGAGCCGTTGCCGCCGTCATTTTCGGCGATGTAACGGCCGCTGAACATCAGCGGAAGTTTGACGACTTTGAATTTGAGACCTTTCTGAGCGGCGGTTTCTTCAGTTTCACCGACGCTGGAAATTTCCGGGTTGGTGTAGATCACCGCCGGAATGGCGTTGTAATCCATGCGGTCATTTTCACCGGCAATGACGTTGACTGCAACTTCGCCTTCGCGGTAGGCGGTATGGGCGAGCATGGATTTGCCGTTGGCGTCACCGATGGCATAGACATCGGAAACGTTGGTTTTCATCTGATCGTCGGTCTGGATGGCACCGCGTTCCATATAAAGTCCGATGTTTTCAAATCCCATGTTGGCGGTATTGGCACGACGGCCGATAGCAACGAGGATTTTATCAGCTTTGAGGGTGGATTTGCCATTGGCATCTTCGACATCGAGGGTTGCGCCATTGACGGCGACAGCTTTGGTCTTGAGCATGAATTTGACCCCGCGTTTTTCATAGATGCCGCGGAGCATTTCAGACATTTCTTTGTCGGTGGGGCCGCCGATACGATCCATCATTTCAACGACGACAACTTCGGTACCGATGCTGTTGAAGTAGGAGGCCATTTCCAAGCCGATGACACCGCCGCCGAGAACGATCAGTTTCTTGGGAGCTTCGGTCAGAGCGAGGATTTCCCGGTTGGTAAGCGCATCGCCGGAAGCGACTGCTTCTTTAAGACCGGGGATCGGCGGGACAGCCGCCACGGAACCGGAGGCGATGATCAGTTTTTTACCGACATATTTTTCGCCGTTAGCTTCAACGGTGATGCCGTTGGCATCTTTGCCGACAACGGTCGCCTGCGCCTTGACGACATTGACTTTTGCGCCTTTCATTTGCATGGCAACGCCGGAAACCAGCATTTTGACCACTTTGTCTTTGCGGGCGACAACTTTGGCGTGATCAATTTTGGCACCGGTAGTGGTAACACCG
>JAZRNP010000132.1:0-2302 GCA_045648225.1 Victivallaceae bacterium
GGATATGGTCGATGGACCGATCTCATTCAGCCAGACACTGTTCGCTCCGTTCCGGCGGCTTTCTGCCGCAGTAAGCAGTAAGATTCAGAAGTTGACCGACTTCTCCTCTGCCGAAAAACAACTCGCTCAAAGCATCGACAACGGTAAAATCACCCCGGCCGCACCGCAACCGCAGCAATCATCTCTGGTTCAGAAACTCGGCGGCAACGGCATAATGATGCTGCTGGCAGGCGGTCTGAGTCTGGCTGCCATCGGTGCCGGTTTGAGTTATGTTTTCAAATCCATTGTCAGTTGCGTGGTGATGATTTCAGCCATGCCGTGGTATCTCATTCTGGAGTGGATCGCCGTCATTGCCATGATCATACTGATCCCGATGGCGATATTCGCCGGGATCCGGTTGCGCAAACGCAATCTGACCATGTTCCTTGAAGCCGGCGGCTGGGTGGTAAATCTGCCGATGCGTTTGAATATCTATGTATCACGGCTCTTTACCGGACACACCATCTATCCGGCACACTCCCGGTTTGCGATTGTCAAAAAACCGGTACGACGCTTTTTCCGGCTGCTTTTGCTGGCGTTGCTCATCACCGGAATATTATTCGGAGTATATTGCTGCATCAGTGATTGCGGCATAAACATGGATGTTATTTGTCAGACAAAATAAGTTTTTCAAATCTTAAAATGCCGGAGAAAACAAAAATATATCAAAAAAAGTTGTAAAAAAAATTTGACATTTGATTATTTGTGCACTATTGTATAGTCAAACAAAGTAAATTTCGTACTATTTTCATGGAATTTACTGCAATAAAAAAGCTTTTATGAGGGAGGTACTATTTTGTATTATGTAGGAATTGCTGTGATGGTGGCTGGTCTGGCCGGTTTGATTTTCTGCGCAAAAAAACAGCGGGTGAATCCGGCCATGCAGTCTGTCGCTTATGTGTTTGCTCTGATCATGTTCGTCGGTCTCGGAATGTCACTTTACGACCAGATGGGCGGCGGTGACATGATGGATGATATCGAGAATGAACGTCAGTTCCTTTATTCCCGTTCCGCAGTTGCCGGCAAATGCCTCAAAGCCGGGAATGCCGGAAAGAAGGTTCTTTTCGTGACCGACCCCAACTGGAATAAAGAAGAAACCCGCAAAGAACAGGTCGAAAAGCAGGTTGAAGCATTCAAAGCTGCCTACGGTTCTGAGAATGTCGTTATCGACTCCATCCAGGTTCCCGCCAACTTCGACGAAGAAGGTTCCAGCATTGAAGAGGTCATGACCGTCAAAGAATTCACCGCACTGCTGGCCAAACATTCTGGAGTCCAGGTGATCGTTACCGATATCGGTCTCCCGGAAAAAGCTGAACGCCTTTTCGCAAAAAAAGATGCTCCGGTGGTCTTCCTGCTCAGCCAGGGAAATATCAACGGCAAATCTCTCCAGAGACTGTTCAAGAGCGGCAAAGTCGTCGGTATGGTCGGTTACAAAAACAAAGCTGATTATGAAAAGAAAGCTGACGAAGATAATTTGATCGCCAGCTTCGATATCCGCTACACGCTGATCGATCAGAGCAACTACACCAAACATCAGTTCGACTGATTGTAAGCTTTCTTAAGCGGCAGGCAACTGCCGCTTTTTTTGTGCCCGGATCAATGCGCAACACCGAATTCAGACAAAAAAAATCCCGCCGTCAGGCGGGATCGGAATCAATCACTATCAAACTGCGAAACGGGCCCGGAATTCAGCGAAGCGATCCTCTTCGATCGCCTTGCGGATCTGAGCTGCCAAATTCAGATAATAGTGCAGATTGTGCAAAGTCAGCAGCCGCATACCGAGGATCTCCCCGACATTGAGCAGATGACGGATATATGCCCGGGTGAAGTTTTTACAGGCATAACACTGACAACCTTCTTCAATAGGCGAAAAGTCTTTTGCATAACGCCCGGCTTTGATGTTTATCGTTTCGCCGCAGCCGACATAGGCTCCGCCGTGCCGTCCCAGCCGGGTCGGCAATACGCAGTCAAACATATCAACTCCCCGGGCCACACTTTCAACGATCTGGCGGGGAGTTCCGACTCCCATTAAATACCGGGGAGCATTTTCCGGAAGTTCCGGGGCAGCGGCATCCACGGCGGTCATCATCTCCTCTTCCGTTTCTCCGACCGACACACCGCCGATGGCATATCCGTCAAAACCGATGGAAGTGATCTCGTGGGCCGAACGTTTACGCAATTCCGGAAAGGTCGATCCCTGAACGATACCGAACCGCAGCTGTCCGTCGTTGAGCGGCTGCTCTCTGGACATCCGTTCCCAGCG
>JAZRNP010000133.1:0-3247 GCA_045648225.1 Victivallaceae bacterium
TCCGACTTCGTCAAAGCCGGTGACAACGTCTACTCCCGCCCGGAAATCTCCGCAATGATCCTGCAGAAACTCAAAGCCGATGCCGAAGCCTATCTCGGCGAACCGGTCACTCAGGCAGTCATCACGGTTCCGGCCTACTTCAACGACAGCCAGCGTCAGGCCACCAAAGATGCCGGTAAGATCGCCGGTCTGGAAGTGCTCCGCATCATCAACGAACCCACTGCCGCAGCTCTGGCTTACGGCATGGATAAAAAGAGTGACGAAACCGTTGCTGTCTACGACCTCGGCGGCGGTACCTTCGATATCTCCACTCTGGAAATCGGCGACGGCGTCTTTGAAGTGAAAGCCACCAACGGTGATACCCACCTCGGCGGCGATGACTTCGACCAGACCATCATCACCTATCTGGCCGACGAATTCCAGAAAGAAAACGGTGTCGATCTGCGCAAGGATGCTCAGGCTCTCCAGCGTTTGAAAGAAGCTGCGGAAAAAGCAAAATGCGAACTTTCCACCAGCCAGTCCAGCGATATCAATCTGCCCTTTATCTCCATGGGTTCCGCCGGTCCCATCCACATGAACTGCACCCTGACCCGTGCCCAGTTGGAACGCCTCTGCGATCCGCTGCTGGAACGTACCCGCATCCCCTGCCAGAACTGTATGCGTGACGCTGAAGTTTCTTCCAGCCAGATCGCTGAAGTCATTCTCGTCGGCGGTATGACCCGTATGCCCAAGGTTCAGGAAACTGCCAAGGCCATCTTCGGCAAAGAGCCCCACAAGGGCGTCAATCCGGACGAAGTGGTCGCTGCCGGTGCTGCCATTCAGGGCGGTGTTCTCGGCGGACAGGTCAACGACGTGCTGCTGCTCGACGTCACTCCGCTTTCCCTCGGTATCGAAACCATGGGCGGCGTGATGACCCGACTCATCGAACGCAACACCACTATCCCGACCAAAAAGAGCGAAATCTTCAGTACCGCCGCCGACAATCAGCCGGCTGTGGATGTCCGGGTGCTCCAGGGCGAACGCGAATTTGCCCGCGATAACAAATCCCTCGGCCTCTTCAAACTCGACGGTATCGCTCCGGCTCCCCGCGGCGTTCCGCAGATCGAAGTTACCTTCGACATTGACGCCAACGGCATTCTCCATGTCACCGCCAAAGACCTCGGTACCGGCAAGGAACAGAAGATCACCATCACCGCTTCCAGCGGTTTGACCGATGAAGAAATCGAACGCATGGTCAACGAAGCCAAGGCCCACGCCGAAGATGACAAGGCCGCCAAGGAAAAAGTTGAAGTTCACAACCGTGCTGATTCCATGATCTATCAGCTGGAAAAACAGCTCAAAGAACACGGCGACAAAGTCCCCGCTGACACCAAGTCCGCTCTGGAAACCAAAATCGCCGCTCTCAAAAAGAGTCTGGAAGCCGACGATACCGAAGCTCTCAAAAACGGCATGAAAGAACTCGAAGAACTCGCCATGAAACTTGGCGAAGCTGTCTACGCCCAGCAGCAGGCCCAGGGTGCTCAAGCTCAAGGCGGTGCCGGAACCCCGCCGCCGGCCGGAGATGCCAAAGGCAATGACGATATCATCGATGCCGAAGTCGTCGAATAATCAACCGTAATTCAGCTGGATGCAGAAATTCTCAATTCTGCATCCGGCGTCCAATTTTAAAATTTCCAACAAACCAACAAAGGAGTTATGAAATGGCTGATGTCAACATCAAACCGCTGGGCGACCGCGTGCTGGTCGAAATCTGCGAAAACAATGAAGAAATGAAGGGCGGAATCCTCATCCCCGATACCGCCAAGGAAAAACCCCAGGAATACCGCGTCGTCGCTCTGGGTACCGGAAAAAATGACGAAAAAGGCGAAAAGATCCCCTTCGACGTCAAAGTCGGTGATATCGTTCTCACCAGCCGTTACGGCGGAACTGAAGTCAAAGTTGACGGCAAAGAATACAAAGTCGTCAATCAGGACGATATTCTCGCCATCGTCGGCTGACCGTTTTTGAACCAATTATATTTATAAGGAAATAATTACTATGGCTAAACAGCTTGTTTTTTCTGATGAAGCCCGTCGCGGCATCCTCGAAGGCGTGACTTTGCTCGCCAAAGCCGTCAAAGCAACCCTCGGTCCCAAAGGCCGCAACGTCGTCATCGACAAAAAATTCGGTGCCCCCGCCATCACCAAAGACGGTGTCTCCGTCGCCAAAGAGATCGAACTCAAAGATCCGTATGCCAATATGGGAGCCCAGATGGTCAAGGAAGTCGCCAGCAAGACCAATGATGTCGCCGGTGACGGTACCACCACCGCAACTGTTCTCGCCGAAGCGATCTATCGCGAAGGTCTCAAAAATGTCACCGCCGGTTCCAATCCCATGGAACTCAAACGCGGTATCGAAAAGGCTGTCGCCGCTGTCGTCGCCCGTCTTGCCGAACTGAGCGTCGGTGTCAGCGACAAAGTTGCTCAGGTCGCCACCATCTCCGCCAACGGAGACACCACCATCGGTAACATCATCGCCGAAGCCATGGCCAAAGTCGGTCAGGAAGGCACCATCACCGTCGAAGAAGCCAAGACCCTCGAAACCACTCTCGATGTCGTCGAAGGTATGCAGTTCGACAAAGGTTATCTCTCCCCCTACTTCGCCACCAACGCTGAATCCATGGAAGCCTCTCTGGAAGATGCCTACATCCTCATCAATGAGAAAAAGATCAGCAACCTCAACGATATGCTTCCGCTGCTCCAGGCTGTCGCCAAAGAAGGCAAGCCGCTGCTCATCATCGCTGAAGATGTCGAAGGCGAAGCCCTTGCCACTCTGGTCATCAACAGTATGCGCGGCATCCTCAAAGTTTGCGCCGTCAAAGCTCCGGGCTTCGGCGACCGCCGCAAAGCCATGCTGCAGGATATCGCCATCCTGACCGGCGGTACCTGCATCTCCGAAGATCTCGGTCTGAAATTGGAAAATGTCACCACTGCCCAGCTCGGCCGTGCCAAACGCATCACCGTCTCCAAAGAAAGCACCACCATCGTTGAAGGTTACGGAACTCAGGATGCCATCATGGGCCGGGTTGCTCAGATCCGCCGTGAAATCGAAGAAACTTCCAGCGACTACGATCGTGAAAAACTTCAGGAACGTCTTGCCAAGCTCGCTGGCGGTGTTGCCGTCATCAATGTCGGTGCTGCTACCGAAGTTGAAATGAAAGAGAAAAAAGACCGCGTCGATGATGCTCTGCACGCCACCCGTGCCGCTG
>JAZRNP010000134.1:0-7329 GCA_045648225.1 Victivallaceae bacterium
AAAAACAGCGACGACGGCCACTATGTCTTTATCTCCGAACGGGGCAATATGGCTCTGGCGATCTATTCCAACTTCAAGGATTCTGTCCGGAAAATCGATGCTTCGATCAACTTTGAACGCATGGGGTTTGATGTTTCCAACTTCAACAAAACGCTGCTGCTTGACGGCAAATGCCAAAGCATCGATGCCATGCCCGAAACCATCACTCTGGGCAATTTCGGTGTCGGCGGCATCCTCTTTACCGCCCCGGAACTGAGTGCCCAAACGATGCTGGACAACTATCTGTCTCCGGAAGCTCCGCTTTCTGAAACCGGCAAAAAGTATCTGGCCCGGGTAGAATCCCAGCGCAAACTGCGGGAAAATCCTCCGTTTTGGCCGGAAACATTCCTCACCGTTGAAGTACCGGAAATCTCCCCGACACCCTATGAAGATTCCATGACCGTTGACCTCTACAACAACTCTTTTGCTCTCGGATATTTCGATGCAGACGGCAAATTCAACCACCTCTGCTGGATCGACCGCAACGGGGTCAACTCTGAACATATCGGCAAAGACAACCTCTTTGCCGGTGACAAGAGCCCGGTCGTCCGGCTCAATGATTTCGGTCTCAAAGGCAAAGTCAAAATGGCCCTCTACAGCACCCATGCCAGCGGAGATATGCCATTCTACAGTTTCTGCTATGCCCATCTTGCCAAAGATGCAAATGGCAGTGAATCCTACCGTCTGGAGTTCCTCAATGATCTGGAACCGGATCGGGCATATATCAAATTTTACTGCAATTTCCCGGAGTGATGAATTATGCGAACTATAGCATTTGATGAAGTTGTTTCTCAAGTTCGTGCGATGTGCGGTAAGGCCGCCTGCCTGCTGCCGCCTGACGTACTTGAAGCCTTGAAAAACGGCAGCGGAGCAGAAACCAGTGAACTCGGCAAAGCATTTTTTCAGCAGTATCTGGAAAATGCCTCCATTGCGGAAAATGAAAATATGCCGCTCTGTCAGGACACCGGATTCGCAGTGTATTTTGTGGAAATGGGATGCGATGTAAAACTTGATTCAGGAACCATCGAAGAGGCTCTCAACATCGGCACCGAACAGGGTTACAAAGATTTTTATCTGCGTAAATCGATCGTTTCCGATCCCCTTTTCGACCGCAAAAACACCAAAACCAACACTCCGTGCATCGTTCATTTGAAAAGTGTCCCCGGTGACAGGATCAAAATCACCCTCGCTCCCAAAGGCGGCGGTTCGGAAAATATGAGTACCCTCAAAATGCTCAAGCCTTCCGAAGGCAGAGCCGGAGTGGTCGATTTCGTCGTCAACAGCGTCGTCAATGCCGGAGGCAACCCCTGCCCGCCCACTGTCGTCGGTGTCGGTATCGGCGGCACGATGGAATATGCCGCACTCCTTGCCAAAAAAGCACTTCTCCGCAAAGTCGGCGAACCATCCGGCGATCCCCGTTATGCCGAATTGGAAGCGGAAATTCTGGAAAAAATCAACGCTTCCGGAGTCGGCCCGCAGGGACTGGGCGGCAAAATCACCAGCTTGAGCTGCCATATTGAATTTCACCCCTGTCACCTGGCAAGTCTGCCGGTCGCAGTCAATATCAACTGCCATGCGGCACGCCATGCGGAGATCGAATTATGAGTAACACTGTCAAACTTACCACACCGCTTTCCATTGCCGATGTCCGCAAATTGAATGCCGGTGATATCGTCAAACTTACAGGAACCATCTATACCGGACGGGATGCCGCCCACAAACGCCTTTGCGCTCTGCTGGATGAAAACAAACCGCTTCCGGTCGATCTCAACGGTCAGCTCATCTATTTTGTCGGCCCCTGCCCGGCTCCTCCGGGACGGGTGATCGGTTCGGCGGGCCCCACCACCAGCGGACGGATGGACGCCTATTCGCCCCGGTTGATCAAAGAGTGTTCTCTGCGCGGCATGATCGGCAAAGGTGACCGCAATCAGGCGGTCAGAGATGCCATGCAGGAATATGGTGCGGTCTATTTTGCCGCCACCGGCGGAGCCGGAGCTTTGATTGCCCGCAGTATCGTCAAATCGGAAGTGGTCGCCTTTGATGACCTCGGTCCGGAAGCAATATACAAACTCGAAGTCGATGAACTGCCGCTGGTCGTGGCGATCGACGCCAATGGGAAATCGCTCTACTGAACGCCGGATGAATCCGGCAAAAGTGTGCTGAAATAATCAAATACAGGACAAATAATTTATGAAACGTTCAAATCTGCTGGCAAGCGCATCATTATTTCTTGTGGCGATCATCTGGGGACTCTCTTATTCGGCACAAGCTGATGCGATGAACCATATGCAGCCGCTCTTTTTTGTATTTCTGCGTTATCTGATCGGAACAGCGGTGCTTTTGCCGGTGATCTTTTTTGAAAGAAAACGTCCGGACAAAAACCTTTTTACCGGAGGCGTCGCCTGCGGTTTCTGCCTCGCCGGAGGTGAAATCCTCCAGCAGTTCGGTCTGTTGGCCACTACCGCCGGCAAAGCGGGATTCCTGACCGCACTCTATGTGATCATGATCCCGGTAATAGGAGTCTTCATCAAGCGCAAATCGAGTGCAAAAATCTGGATCGCCTCCTTCCTCTCAGTTGCCGGAGCCTATCTGCTCTGCTCGGACGGCACATTGAACAACTTTGGAAATATCGGAGATGCGCTGATGATCATGTGCGCACTCTTTTTCGCTTTTCAATTTATCGCCATTGCCAAATTTGCCCCGGAAGCGGATGCCTTGCAGCTGGCGGCGGTTCAGTTTGCAACCGTTGCCGTCATCTCCGGAATCGCTGCTTTGATCGCCGGAGAGAACTGCTCCTGGCAGAGCATCACCGCCACGGCGAAACCGTTATTCTACTGCGGCGTGATCGCCATCGGTTTCGCCTGCACTGTCCAGATCGCCGCCCAGAAATATGTGCATCCGGCAACGACATCGATTTTGCTGAGCACCGCTTCGGTGTTTGCAGTGTTGTGGGGCTGGTGGCTGTTGGGTGAATCCTATTCGATGCAGAACCTCGCCGGATGTGCATTGATCTTCATAGCAGTCATCATGGTGCAGCTCCCGGCGGATTGCTTCAAAAAAGTCAAAGCTGTCAGCGAAAAAGAGTAAAACTTTTTCCGGCAAACCGTTTGTATCCGGCAGGGAAGTCGTAATTTTTTCCATTCAGGGAAAATTTAACTTTTCTGCCGTTTTGTTCTGTTTCGGCGAGAATGATCGTCCGGGCGGTGATCATTATTGCAGCTTTGCGGTCACAGGATACCTTGCCGAGACCGGGGATATCCGCCTCTCCGGGCGCAAAGAAAAAGATACTGGTGATCCCGCTTTTTTTGTCGGTCACGGCATGGTAAAATCCGGGAGATCTTGTACTTTCAATTTCCGGGAGCTCCTCCGCCGGAGAAACAATCCAACTGAAATCATCGCCATTGGTGTTGTAAATGGTAACGGTTTTGCCGGAAACTCTGCCGTCGGCCCAGATGGTGAGCCGATTCCACGCCAGATCTTTTTCCTCAATGGCGACGGTCAAATCCTGCGGGACGGGAAAGGTGTAGGCCATTTTGCCGCAAACGATCCGGGAAACCTGTAACAATTGCGCGGTTCCTTCGCAGAACATCAATTTTTTACCGGCGGCAACAACTTCGATCGGGGTGGTGTACCGCTTGGAATCGATGGTGGTATTGACCTCAAATGCCGTTTTATTTTTAACGTCGCTCAAATTGAATACCGCAGTTTTTCCAAACAGAGCGACACTTTTATTGAATTCCACTTCCTTTATTTGCAAATTCAGCATACATCCGGAATTCTCTCCATCCTCAACGCCCCCGACCACCGGAGAATGATTTTTACCATGCGGCCCTGGGCGCAAAGAATCATCTCCGTAAACCGCAGTCAACCCCGGCAGACGCCGCCAATCCCACAAGCCTGCCATATCCTGATATTCATCACCGTCGAACTGGTACTGCATAACGCCGTGTCCGAAGTGGATGCCGAGCATATTATCATTGTTAGTCGCTTCGGAACCGGTCGTGCGAAGCGAGCTCATTTTGAATGTAAAGGAAAAATCCTTTCTTCTCTGGACAAGAAAATCACTGCAATAAAAGTAGTGACAGCCGGAAAGATTTTTATCGGCGGAGAAGAAACTTTCAGCACGCTTGCGGGCATCTTTATGGTCACTGAAAAATTTTATAACACCGGCGATCTCCCGGAATTTTTCATCCGGAAAATCTTTCAACATCTGCCGCCC
The DNA here is from genome assembly GCA_045648225.1 of Victivallaceae bacterium. GTDB lineage: Bacteria > Verrucomicrobiota > Lentisphaeria > Victivallales > Victivallaceae > UBA1784. Next base: position 4,259 of record JAZRNP010000134.1, read on the forward strand.
GCAGGCGAGATAATCCATTTTTTTATTGAAAAGTGTCCAGCGCAAACCATCAAAAAAGTAACGGTGGATAAGTTCCGCTTTTTCAGGGGGCAGTTCCAGCGGGGTTCCCTCCAGCAATGCCAGAAACCTGACACTGGAGATAAAATATGACTTGCCGTAAGCTCCGAATTGCATCTGCGGACCATGCTGATGAAAACTGCAGTCCTCCTGCAAACTCTCTTTATCCCGGGGAGCAACACGATATAATGTCACAATATGCCTGATGGCGTTTTTCACCATGCACGCTTTATTGTAATAAATCCCTTTCCACATCTGGATAATGGCAACATCAAAGAGGTTCTGCCCGGTAAAACGGGGACAGAAAGGAGCCCGGTGATTGGAACGGGCGAAACATTTTTGCAATTTCCTCAAAGTCGCATCCGGTATCCAGCCGTGCATATTATTCAGAATGGTGATAACCTGCAGCGGGACACCGATCTTCTGCCACCACCAGTTGGGATTTTCCGGCAGTGCAACGGCCCAATAGTTGAGTCCGGCGACGACCCCATCCCGGAACTTCGAATCGGAAGTTGCGTGCCATGCGCCGCAGAGAGTACGCAGATTTTCCCAATGCTCCATTCCTTTCCATGAACCCATTGTTGTATCGGCATAATCGACACTTTGGAAACTGCCGTCATCATTCAAATCGGCAAGCACATCACAGGCAGTTGATATATCAATTTTTTCCGGCGGATTGATCCGGTTGAAATTCTTTATCAAAACGTCTTTATACTCATAAACTGAATCGCTCATTTTTCCGCCTTCAAATTTGTTTGCAGGTTGTTCCGGATAATATAACCGCTGCTGCCGGATTTTGCAAGAGCTGAAAAATTTTTCATATTTTATGTAATTGTTTGCATAAAACCGTTTGCCGGATTATTTTATATTGCATTGATAACAACAGGAGGCAAAAATGAAATTCCGGATGATTTTGAGTTTGGTGTTCACTCTCGCACTGATTACAGGATGTGCCGTAGTGCCCGGAGAAAACGCAAACCAAACCGTCGTCAAAAAGCTGCCGGAAAATTTTCATGCCGTTAATAAAAATATCTTCCGTTCCGGTCAACCCTCGGAGGAGGAGTTTGCTTCGCTGTATATTCACTATGGCGTAAAAAGCGTGCTCAATCTGCGGATGTTCCATAGCGATAAAAAGTTGATCGAAGCCGTAAACCGGCGTTGGCCCGGAGCAATCAAACTTTACGAAATTCCACTCATATCCGGATTTATCAGCGAAACTGATCTCTACAATGTTCTCTCTGTCATCCGGGATGCCCCGAAACCGCTGCTTATCCATTGTCAGCACGGCAGCAACCGTACCGGCTGCACCATCGCCGCCAGCCGGATCGTTTTTGACAACTGGAGCGTCAAAGCAGCAATTGCAGAATTGTCAAAACCCGAATACGGCCACCGCAAATACATTTACCGCAACATCCCGAAACTGCTCCGCAAAACCGATTGGAAAAAAGTAAAATCAACTATCATCCATCCGGAAGTTTCTGCAAAAAACAACAGGGAACAGTGATTTCAAGAATGTAATGAATTCAGGAAATTTAACTGAGTCAAAAACAGTATTCATAACATTCTCAGTATTCTCAGACAGCAGTGTATCTCCCCGGTTGGAAAAAACTGTGTTTTTTTGGTGCCTGACTTGACAGAATATAAAAAAACGTTTATAGTATGTCGGATGATGATAAATAAACCGTAATCAAGGAAACTTGAACTATGCCGACGCCCAAAATTTCCGCTTTGTTGAAACTCCAGACTCTGGATATGCGCTGCCGGGACCTCAAACTGCGCGGGATTTCCATCCCCAAAGAGCTGGATAAGATCCTCGCCCGGCGAGACACTCTCAATGCCGCTACTGCCGCCGCCGCCGACATGGTCAAAAAGATGGAACTTGCCATCAAGGCCAGAGAAGGCGAAATCCAGACCCTCAACGCCGAAAGTGCCAAACTTCAACAGCAGTCCGCTCAGGTAAAGAAAAACAACGAATATCAGGCCATGCTCGCTGGAATCGCTCAAAATAAAGCTAAAATCGGTGCCATCGAAGAGGACTTGCTGGTGAAATTCGACGAACTCGAAGCCCTCAAAGCCGAAGCTGACCGCATCAAGCGCACCAACAATGCCGAACTGCGTTCTGCCCGGCAGGAATTTGAGGAGCTCCTCGGTTTTTCCAAGACCTGCGAAGCCGAAGTCGCCAAACTTCAGAAAGAACGTCCCGCACTGCTTTCCGGCATCCCCGTCGATCTGCTCTCCCGCTACGAGCGGCTGCTCAAAGGTAAAGATCAGGGTGCCCCCGTGGTTCAACTGGAAAACGGCTGCTGCGGCAACTGCCACATGAAAGTCACTCTGCAAACTTTGAACCAGCTCTCCAAAGGCGAACTGGAAAGTTGTGACAACTGTCAACATCTCATCTACTCAGCTGATTGATCTTATCTTATGAGCGGCTTTTTTTCCTCCAAAGAGCAAAGTTTTGAAGAGCTGGTCTACCGCGGCGTCGAATCGGACGAGCTGGACTATAAAGCTCATATGTCCTGGCAGACCATGTCCCGGAGTGCCAAAGGCAAACTGCTGCGCCATCTGATCGCCTTTGCCAATACCCGGGGCGGATTTCTGGTCATCGGTGTCGGAGAGGATCAATTCGGAAACCCCAATCTCTACACCGGAGTCAGCGAAGAGGAATCCGGCAGTTTCGATCCCTCTGCCGTCGGCAGTTTTATCAACAGTTATGTTGAACCAGCCATCGACTTCACCATTGAACGCCCCACAATCCGGGGTAAACGTTATGTGATCTTTGTCATCAAGCCGTTTACCACGTTGCCCCATGTCTGCACTCACAGCATCGAAGGAGAGATCCAGAGCGGAGTTTTCTACATCCGCACCGTCGAAGCCTCCAGCCGTCCAGCCCGCCGGGCTCTGGAAATGCAGGATCTCATCCGCCGGGCCATGCGCAATGACCGGGAAATTCTGGGCAAAGTCCTGCGGGGTATTCTTTACGAAAACGGCAGCAGCGGCACCGGTGACAGCCGCAT
>JAZRNP010000135.1:0-3521 GCA_045648225.1 Victivallaceae bacterium
TTGGTCACAGCGTCCCCCGCTACTTCCACAGCCTCCACCCCATCCGTCGCCATAGCCCGGATACTGCTCTCATCTCCAACAAAGCGGATAGAGCGATACAGTTCCACCGGGCTGGTCTGACAGACCACTTTGCCCAACACACGCAGGGCATCATTTAAAACACGTTTTTTGATTTTCATAAAAACCTCCTTTTGGGTTTAATGGTTAGATGTCCCTCATGTATTTATACCATAAAAAGGAGGCTAAATTAACCTGAAAAAGCTTCAAAAATATAAAAACTGGTATAGAGATTCTATATTACTACGTAATATAGGAGAAAATTATCTACGAAAATCTGATTTACGAAGTAAATTAAGAGATGAAATTTTGGCGTGGGTATTCCAAATGGTATAATGAAACGCTATACCCTTGGCAGCAGCTATTCAATCAGCACCGTTTTTGAAGCCAAACTCATGGAACAGGCAAGTGGCGCAGTACTGTTGATACAGAAAATCTGCCTGTAGAATTGGCTCAAGTCCGTAAAAAATCAACGTTTTTTATTTAAAAAACTTGACAAATACAACTTTGTGATATATTTTTTACATAAAATAACTAACATAGGTTATCAAAGTTATGGTTACAATGAAAGAGATTGCCGAAAAGGCCGGTGTAAGCCGTACCACGGTATCTTTTGTCTTGAACGGGCGGTGTCATCAGGATCAGCGTGTATCCAAGGCGGTACAGAAAAAAATTCTCGATACCGCAAAGAAATTGGGCTATGTACGCAACGATCTGGTGCTTTCGTTGGTCAAAGGGCGTACTCATGCCATTGGCATCGTCTCCGAATTCAAAGATTTTGTCTTCCCAATCATCCGCGGCTATGCACAGGAAGCTCAGAATCATGGTTATTCTCTCCGGCTGTTTCAGGTAGATGACGATCTCGAATCAGCCCTGACCAAAGCGATCCAGGCCAGAATGGATGCGATCGTCTGTCTGGGCATTTCAAGCTCTCTGGTTAAAAATATTCCACAGCATTTTTTTAATATTGGTATTCCGATCACCGGATTGAATCAGACCGGACATCCGGAGCATCCTTTTCTGGATCAGCAGAACAGTGCGGCGGCAATGACGGAATATCTGGTTGAGTGCGGATATAAGAAAATTATTTGTTACGGAGGCAACTACCCCCAGATGCCGCTGCGCGAAGCCGGATATCGGGAGGTTATGGAAAAGCATCAACTTTCCCCATTATTTTTCAATCATCACGACGTTTATCCGGATGATATTATCGACCTGAAGCCGGATGCGGTTTTCTGTGGTGACGACTACCTTGCCTGCCGGCTGCTTCAGGCGGCATATTTGCGCAACATCCGTATTCCCGATGCATTCGGTGTCGCCGGTTTCGGCAATACCAATGTCAGCAATTTCTCATCCCCGGCACTGACAACGGTGGATGAATCTTTTTTTGAATCCGGTGTAATCAGCATGCGCAATATAATTCTCTCCATTGGAAACAAAAAATTTCCGGAACAAACTCCGATAACCGGAAAACTTATAATCAGAGAAAGTACAAAAAATTTACCCCATAAGTTAAAAGGAAAGGACGAAAAATGAAAACAAAAGAAAAAATGGCGTTTTTCACCTTGATCGAACTGCTGGTCGTGATCGCGATAATAGCAATTTTAGCAGCAATGCTCTTACCAGCATTGAGTCAGGCAAGACAGCGGGCGCGTTCCACCAGCTGTCAGAGCAACCTCAAGCAAGTCGGATATCTCCACCAGCTGTACATTGATGCCAACGATGAATACGCTCTGGGCAGCATCCCGAACGGCACATGGTGGTTCACCAAGCTCAAAAGCCTTGCCGGCGGTGGCAAGAAACCGGATTATATGACTTGCCCGTCCAATCCGGTGAACAAATGGGATGACGGCAACAACACCTGTTATGAGATGTCCTACGGCTTGAATATCGGTACTTTCGGTAAAAATTATGCCGCAAACCCCGGAAAAACTTCCATGAATCGCTTGAGCAAAATCACCGCGATCATGAAGTTTCCCAACGCTCCCAAATGTATTTTCATTATGGACGTGATGAATTACAAAAGCAATTCCGCGATCTCCAAAACCTTGGAAGTTTACCAATTCCACTCTTACGATAAATTTTTCTATCCTTTCAACACCACATCCAAAGGTGTCCTCGGTGCAACTCACAACAAACGGACCAATGCACTCCATTTGGACGGCAGTGTATCAAGTCTGGGACTTGGCGACCTCTTTGACGGCGCCGGAAAATTCACTAAAGCCGGTCTCTATAATTATATGAACCCGCACATCATGGATACCTGTGAACTTCATAATCGTCCGAAACCGTGAAATTGAAAGGCATACAAAAATGAAACGATTTATTTTAACTGTCGCCCTGCTGTTTTCTGCAATTCTTTCCGGTGCAGAGGCAATGAAGTGGGATGCTTCCAACAAATTCGGCAGCTGGGGACGTCCGGTGAGAATGACTCTGCAACGCAAAAACGGCATTCTCGTTATCAATTCCAAAAGCAATGATCCCTGTTTTCAAATCGACAAACTTTCAATGAAACCGGGAGATTACAACCTTTTCGTCATCGAGTACCGCGTGCCGGAAAAAATCGTTTCCGGCAATCAGGGAAAAATTTATTTCCTCCGGGACAAAGATAAATCTCTCTCCGGAGTTTACATCAATCTCGGCAGTTACATCTGTGACGGTCAATGGCACAAAAAAGAGGTGGCTCTTTCCTCTGCCAATATCCGCCCCTTCAAGTATTGGAAAGATGCCTCCGGTATCAAAAAACTACGCTTTGACCCCTTTGAAAGCAAAGGCTCTCTGGAGATCCGCTCCTTGGAATTTGTCAAAGATGATTCCCGTGCAAAAGCAGCCGGAGCCAGTCAGAAAAAATTGCAATTCAAGCCCGGAGAGCTTCTGGAAAAAAGCTCTGACGGTTCAACTTTCGACGGTTTCGGCGGAAATTATAAGGTCTCCACCGAAAATCCCGCTGACGGTAAGTTCTGCATGGAGCAGAGCGGTGATTCCAATAACGAGTACGAAGCCAAAAGCAAAACGGTCATCCCGGTCAAACCTGACACCCGGTATGTGATACGTTTCTATTCCCGCAACACTATTCCGGTCGGACACGTCCTTTTCCGTTTCATCCAGAGCCGTAAAGCCGATGAACTTGCCCCCTCAAGTTACCTTGACAGCGGCTGGACACAACTCGCCTGCAATCTGGACAAGTGGACGCTCAGCGAAAAGGAGTTCCGCACCTATAAAAACACTCGCGGCATCGGCATCGCGTTTCATGTAAAAAACAACGGTGTCGGCAAGGCGTGGTGGGACAAAATCGAACTGGAAGAGATCAAAGAAACCGCTCCGGCAGTGACGATCCAGCCCAATTCGCTCTTTTCCACCTTTACTGACATGAAAACTCAAGAAGCCTATCAGTTCACCGTTGAGGGGAAAAAACGCAAGCATATCGCCTGGCGTGAAATCACCGTAAAGGATAATCCGCTGGT
>JAZRNP010000136.1:0-2691 GCA_045648225.1 Victivallaceae bacterium
CGGATCGGGTTCGACCGGGGTCTTACCGAAGTAGCCGAGAACCATTTTGCCGTAACCGTTGGGATCCATTTTCCAGGAACCGTCGGCATTTTTGCCCTGCATGGCGTTACGGAAAGCCTGCTGGAAGTAGAACTGGCTGACCGGGGTGACGGAGGTTCCGAAACCGCCTTTGGCAACCACTTCACGCATTTCTTCGATGCACTTGTCGTATTTGTCGAGGCACTTGTTGTCGCGCATCATCTGGGTATTGGCAGTGAGAGCTCCGCCGGGCATGGGGCTGAAGATGATCTTCGGGGAGACCTGCATGGATTCAGGCGGCATGAAGTATTTGTCCATACACTTTTCAAAGACTTTTTCAGCCTCGAGGATCTTTTCGGGATCGATATCGAGGGTGTAATCGGTGCCGCGCAGACGCTGGTACATAACGAGGATGTCAGCTTCGCAGGTACCGCCGGAAAGCGGGCTCATGGCGAGGTCGATCACATCGGCACCGGCTTCGATAGCGGCCATATTGCAGGCGACAGCCATACCGGCGGTGTCGTGAGTGTGGAACTGGATTTCCTTGGCACCGGCACCGAAGGTGCTGTCCAGAATGGCACGGGCCTGTTTGACAGTTTCATAGACGGTAGCGGGAGTGCTGGTACCGGAAGCATCTTTGAAAGCAAGGCTGTCAAAGGGGATACCGGAAGCAATGATGTTGTTCAAGCTGTCGATGTAGAACTTCGGAGTGTGAGCGTAGGATTCCTGAAGTCCGGGAGCAAGTCCCATCAGAGTCACGGTGACCTGGTGTTTCAGACCGTGTTTGACGATGGCACGACCGGAAACATCGAGGTTGCGGACGTCGTTGAGAGCGTCAAAGTTACGGATGGTGGTAATACCGTGTTTCTTGAAAAGTTTGGCATGGAGATCGATGATGTCGCTGGACTGGCTGGAAAGACCAACCACGTTGACACCGCGGGAAAGGGTCTGCAGATTCACGCCGGGAGCGATAGAATCCACGCAGGCACGCCATTTATCCATTTCTTCAAAGGCGTTTTCCTGGGTGTAGAAAAAGAGGCTCTGGAAACGGGCACCGCCGCCGATTTCGATGTAGTTGATACCGGCTTTGACCGCAGCTTCGAGAGCGGGCAGGAAGTCTTCAGTTTTGACACGGGCACCGAGGCAGGACTGGAATCCGTCACGGAACGAGCAATCCATGAATTTGATTTTTTTCATTTGGACACCTTATTATTTTTAATGTTTTGTTGTTCGTTTCTGTTGAATTTACCGGCGGGCGGCGGCGACTGCGGCAACTGCGGCAGCAACCAGAGCTGCATCATCAGCGGCGGGAGCAGCGGCGGGCTTTTTGGCAGCTTCGGCGGCTTTGGCAGCAGCTTCGGCGGCCTGCTGACGCTTGACGATCGGAGCGAGGATAAGATTGAGAAGTTTCATGCAGTAGATCATGACGATCAGAAAGACATAGACCATGCCCATACCGAACACCATCAACTGCACACCATTGAGCAGCATTTCTTTGTTCATTGACATCTCCTTTTTTTTATTTGTCATTGACAAGTTTCATTTAAAATGCAATCATAATAATATAGCACCAAAATTAAAATTTTGCAAATGCAAAAGATTACCAAAAAGTTATCTTTTCAAAATAAAAATATCCATCCCGGTCATTCAACCTTTCAGAACAGAAAAAAGCTCCGGCAAAGCGGAGCAGAAAAGCGTAACCTCTCCCGAAACAGCAGTGCGATTTCAGAATCGGTCAGCGATTGTTGAGTTTCTTTTCAATTTCAGCAAGACGGCCGGAAATTTCATTCAGCTGCGCCTTGATATCACTGCTCTTGTAATACCAGCACCAGAATTCACGGGTAATAAGGAATATCACCAGAAAAACAATAATATAAATGATAAGCATGATCTTCTCTCCTTTGATTTTGGATACAACTTCAATATAGTGTGCCATCGGTATGATTTCAAGGTGTGCAGCACCGCTTTGGCACACTTTGCGGCACACCAGGTGTGTCATTGTGGCACACTTTTGCCGTTTTCAGGTAACATTTTCAGCGTAAAACATGATTTGGCACGCCGTTTGCTACAAAATGGGTGCAGTACAATAAACAAAAACTGTTCCGCTATAATATAAGGAACAAAAATCAGGAGGAATTGACTATGAGCAAAATTATCGGTATTGACCTCGGTACCACCAACAGCTGCATGGCTGTGATGGACAATGGAGAATACAAAATCATCCCCAACGCAGAAGGCAACCGCACCACCCCCAGTAACGACGCATTCACCAAAAATGGCGAACGTCTGGTCGGTCAGACTGCCAAACGTCAGGCGGTGACCAACCCCAAAAACACCATCTTCTCCATCAAACGTCTGATGGGTCGCAAGTATTCTGAAATCGGCAGCGAACGGGAACTGGTTCCCTACGAAATCGTGGAAGCCGCCAACGGCGATGCCCACGTCAAAGCCGGTGACAACGTTTACTCCCCCCCGGAAATCTCCGCAATGATCCTGCAGAAACTGAAGGCCGATGCAGAAGCCTATCTGGGCGCACCTGTGACCGAAGCCGTTATCACCGTCCCGGCTTATTTCACCGATTCTCAGCGGCAGGCCACCAAAGACGCAGGCAAGATTGCAGGTCTGGACGTCAAACGCATCATCAACGAACCCACCGCTGCCGCGCTGGCTTAC
>JAZRNP010000137.1:0-4978 GCA_045648225.1 Victivallaceae bacterium
TGGTGGAAAATCCATACTCCGCAAGATTGTCCTGCAGAATTTCAGAAATATTAAACCGGAGATATTGTCTTTTACGGGTGCCGTCGATGGCAGAATAGACCTCAGGTATCACCGGAACCGGTTCCAGAACGTTGGCCCCCCGGACATCCGGCATCAGCCATTTTTCGACCCAACGCTGGACCGTTTCTGTATCGGAATAAGCTGAACCGCTCCATCCCGGCTGCAGCAGCGGGTACAAATTGGCTTCAAAATCTTTGATCGTCGTTGCACTTGTCACACCCGGATGATTGGAATCGGTGCAAATGACATGATTGAATGCCGGACTGTTATTGAGGTAAACTTCATCAATTTCCCGTCCCCACCGATTGGCATTGGGAGTCCAATTGTAAGGGCCATCCGTTTGCAAATGACCGCTCAAAAAGACCGGAGCAAGAATTTGAGGAGCATTGGACAACACCTGCCAGGCGGCGCGTCCGATAATCTGCTGATTATTGGTATCCTGATTGTCATAAAAATAGACCCATTTCCCCTGCCATCCGGATTCGAAGCGTCTATTAAAATCTTTAGCCACATTTTCAGCAACGACCGTACTGTCGGTCGGCAGCTTCATCAGTGAGTTTTCACCGGTCAGACCATCATTGTCTCCCGTTGCACCGGAAAAACTGTAAACACTGTCAAACCGTTCCGGGAAAGCAGAATCACCGCCGCGGTTGAAAATCCGGTGCTGATAAAGCATGATCGAAGTCAGCACCCGGCTGATGGCACTCTGGGCAAACATCCGGGACTGAGTTCTGGCACTGTTATTGGCAGCCACTTTTTGAGCAGTCAGGGCATTGGCGACAAAAGCCATACCGGTTACCAGCAAAATGGTGAGCATTCCCAAGGCAAAGAGCAATGCCACACCCTGTTGATTACGGAAATTTCTCATCGTTCATTCCTCCTGTCACCCAATAACACCGCTCTCCGGAAAGTATATCCGGATTCGGTTTCGATCTCCTCTTTTCCGTCCGCATCGGCCTTAACCCATTTCTTGAAATTCGCCTTGCTGTCGATCACAGATATCTCAATTTCAAGCAGATAAGGCGGGGTTTTCAATGTATCGACACCGGCACCACCTACACGCACGATCGGGTCATTTGAATTTTTTGTCGTTGTATCAAACGGAACAAGTTTGAAACTGGTAACATTTTCAATGATCGCAACCAGATCATCACCGCTGGCATCTTGAAGCTGGTCATGAATCTTGCTCCAGGCAGAGTCATAACTCTCACTGCCGCCGGCACCGCGGCGACGGCGGTAAGGCGGAAGCAGCCGGGTAAAGTTCTGATACGGCGAAGAACCTCTTTTTCCATCGGAGAATATCCGCATCTCCAAAACACCGTCACTACTGAGAGAAAATCCGATAAAACGGAGGTCAAATTCATCCAGTTTCTCCCACTTATTGGAGATTTCCACCATACGGTTCATCGGCATACTGGTCGGGAAAAATATTTTGGTATAATACCTCTGCGAACCACTGCTCTTTTGCTCATAAATTCCGAATGGCATATTTTCGGTATAAATACAGGTCTGAACCCGGGCAGCGACAAATTCCATAGCGATACGGGCGGCGGCAAAAGCACTGTTCTTTTGTTCGGATCGGACCCAGAGTTTCCGGGAACCGCTGAACACCTGCATGGATACCATCAGCAGAATGACAAAAACACCCATTGCGACCATGAGTTCGACCAAGGTGAAGTTACTGCGTCTTTTCATTACATCACCTCCTGTTTTACAACCGGTAATGGTCGTTGAAAATTTCAAAACGGAAATAACGCTTTTCCCGTTCTTCAAAGGATGCAGAGGCAGGCCAGCTCAATTCCAGAACCGCCGGGAGGAAACACTTGCGCAACTCCTGCTGCTCAGCAGTGGAGGTCGTGTTCACCATATTGTTGCCGCTGGAATCCGGGAAATAAGCTCCGGTCAATCCGGTAGTCTCGGTATCGGCATTATCCAGATAAACCCGGGCCACCGCAGCGAAATCCACAAAACGGTTACCTTCCGGACCGGAGAGCTGCCGGACAAGATACACCCCATGTTCACTGCTGTGTTTCAACAGCATCGAAACAGCTTCATTCTGCTCAGATCCGGAGTTGCGTCCGGAGTGAGTATCCGGAACATTCCAGTTGGTTGGCTGATCGATTTCGACTGCGTCATAATAATGACGTCCGGAAACGGGCGTCGCTCCATCCGCATTGAAAAGTGTCTGAATCTGAGTGTCATTAAACCCTTTGTTCCCGGTATTTTCCCGGGAACCGGCCAGCAATTCAGCCCGGACAAAGCTGGTCACATATTCAGCAATGTCGGCGATACTGTTATCTGCGACCGCACTCTTGTTGGCATTGACGCCGACCGGGAACAAAACAAATGTTCCGGTGATACCAAGAGCGATCACAATCACCGCGAGCATGATTTCGACCATGTTGAAATTGTGCCGGATAAGTCGTTTTTTCATCTTATACTCCCCTTTCATCACTCTTCTTCTTCATAGGGGTCAAAATAGGTCACCTGACCGGTGATGGGATTGAGCTTCAGCACCAGAAAGTTGTCTATATTATCGAACACATATTTATTGCCGTCAACTTTGCCTTCAGTAAAGGTGAAGTAAAGCGGTTTGATATTATCCACAATTCCGCCGTAGGGACTGAAAATCACCGCAGAGTGATTGGCCGTATTGCTCAACCGGCGGGTAATATCTTTTAATTCATTGTCATCGCCGATATTTCCGACATTGGAAAGCTTGGAAAAATTTGCATTCAACCCAAGCGAACCGACCCGGGATTTCACACCGTTGAACCAGGCATCTTCTGATGTTTGACTCGGTTCATCAGCGGTGATATCCACACACAACGCTCCGGCGTTGGGATTTTTCCAATCCTGATGCTCCACCCAGCGGTCAAAGTTGTAATATTCACCGCTTTTGGTCACATAAGCCATCCGGTAACCGCCCTTGCAATACTGGTTATACTGCATGGTTGCTGAGGTGGTGTTTTCGTGGTTGTAAGGCAGAACGAGTGCGACATATCTGCGGGAAGCGATCGCCTTGGACTGCGCCTGTTCCAGACCGAGTTTAAAATTGGAGACACATTGATCGACCCGGCTGCCGAACATCAGATTTTGAACTGCCGGAGTGATCAGTGCTATCAATATACTGGCAATTGCGACGACTGCCAGCATTTCAATCAAAGTAAAACGGTTGCTTACTCGTTTCATATTGTCGTCCCTGAACTAAAAATTGCTGTATCTGCGACTGGGTTCGACACGGCGGAACCCCCGCCCCGAACCGCGTACAGAGTAATGGAGCCAGCTGTGGGACTTGAACCCGCGACCTGATGATTACAAATCAACTGCTCTACCAACTGAGCTAAGCTGGCGTATCACGCTACCGCTGTGAGAGAATATAGCGCAACAAGAGTCAATTTGCAAGGTAAAAACAATATTTTTTATTACTTTTTACGCAGATATACCACAGCACCGGCTTTTTGCGAGAAAAGCCTTGAGAAATTATGGAAGACTTTGAGAGATTTTGAGTAGAGGTGGGCAGGTGTGCAAGGTGTCCGGTGCCGACAACAAAACAGCGGATTTGAGTTTTGCAGACAGCGATGGTTTGGTGGTTGGCTCTTTGGGTGGGAGATTGTGGGAGTGGTTGAGAAGTTTTGAGAGGATTTGAGCGGGGCGTGGGCTGAAATGCAATGTTCCCGGTGCCGACAACAGAACAGCGGATTTACTCCCAAAATCTCTCAACACCTCTCAAAAAATCCCAAAAAATCCCATGAGCATCGCTTGCTCCACCTAGGGCATCGCATATGCGGCAGCACTCTGCGTGCCGCCGAAAAAAGAGGTGCTGCTGCAAAGAATTTTGCAGCAGCACCTTGGCAGTCAATCAAGACTACAGATGGGGAAATTACATGATTTCGCCCATTTTCTTGTAGAATGCCATGCGGCGTTTGGCATCTTCTTCGGCTTCGGCGAAGATGCTTTCGGCTTCAGCAGGGGCCTTCTTCAAGAGCTGACGGTAACGGTTTTCACCTTTGAGGAACTCCTGGAAGTCTCCGGTGGGTTCCTTGGTTTCCCAGGTGAACGGTTTTTCCGCCATCGGGTTGTAGCGATAGAGCGGCCAGTAACCGGCTTCGACAGCACGTTTGGCTTCTTCCTGGCTCTTGGTCATGTTGATACCATGGAGCATACAGGGAGCGTAGGCGAAGATGATGGACGGACCGTTGTAGGCTTCAGCTTCCTTGATGGCAGCCAGAGTCTGCTGACGGTTGGCACCCATGGCGATTGAAGCAACGTAGACATTGCCGTAGCTCATGCACATGAAACCGATGTTCTTCTTGGTCAACCGCATACCGGCGGCGGCGAAGAGAGCGATAGCACCGATCGGGGTGGACTTGGAAGCCTGACCGCCGGTGTTGGAGTAGATTTCGGTATCCAGCACGAGGATGTTGACGTTACGGTTCTGGGAAACGACATGGTCGAGACCGCCGTAACCGATATCGTAGGCCCAGCCGTCACCGCCGAGGATCCAGACGGACTTATCGACGAAGTAGTCTTTAAGTTCGAGCATCTTGGCGTAGTTTTCTTTGGCTTCGCCGGTGGATTTTTCGACCGCGATCGGGAGGATTTCGCCGAGTTTGGTCTGGTTGGCGATAGCGGCATCGTCAGTTTTGTCCCAGTTGGCAACAGCGTATTCCAGAGCGGACTTCATCTGATCGCAGCAGATGCCGAGGGCAAAAGCTTTGTCGATGCAGTTCTTGAGCACCTGGCGGTTGTTGTCAACGGCGACACGCATACCGAAACCGTATTCAGCGTTGTCTTCGAAGAGGCTGTTGGCCCAGGCCGGACCGCGGCCTTTTTTGTCCTGGCAGTAGGGAAGGCTCGGGAAGGAACCGCCGTAGATACTGCTGCAGCCGGTGGCGTTGGCAACGATCATGCGGTT
>JAZRNP010000138.1:0-4092 GCA_045648225.1 Victivallaceae bacterium
GGTGATCGAGCCGCGGCATGGTTCCGTTTTTCCGGTAGACCACCCCTCCGGGGGCGGTGAGGGAAACCAGATTGTCTGCAACGGTGAGTTTACGGTAACGGGTACGGCTCAGCATGATCCGCAATTTTGTCACCTCAATAAGGTTGACCGTTTCCTGCGGAAGTTTGCCGAAAATATCGGTCAGTTGATCGGCAAAATCTTTGATTCTGTCCAATTGATGAATTTCTCCGAGCTGACGGTAAGCTCCGATGCGGAGCCGTTCATTTTCGATATAAGTGTCCGGGATCGAGGCGGCGATCCTGCCCGGAGAGCTGTTCAGACCGAAGTTGACGAAGTCCAATCCGACCTCCGGCAGTTCAATAATGATCTCCTCCCGGTGCTGCATTTTGGCGATCTCCTGTTTGAGCAGACGGCAGTAGAGATCAAATCCGATCATATTGAGGTGCCCGGATTGTTCCGAACCCAGCAGATTGCCGGCTCCCCGGATCTCCAGGTCACGCAGAGCCAACTGGAATCCGGAGCCGAATGAGGAACAACGCCGGATCGCCGCCAGACGTTTGCGGGCGGAACTTCCGATGATCTGATCTTTGGGCAGCAGCATATAGGCGTAGGCCTGCTGTTTCCAGCGGCCTACCCGTCCGCGGAGCTGATAGAGCTCTGCCAATCCGAAGCGGTCGGCCCGTTCGATGATGATGGTGTTGGCGTTGGGAACATCCAGCCCGGATTCGATGATGGTACTGCAGATGAGGAGATCGATCCTGCCGTCCTGAAATGCTTCCATGATGACAGATAATTCCTCTTCGTCAAGCTGACCGTGGGCGACTGCGATGCGGGTATCGGGCAGGGCGGTCTGCAGTTTTGCCGCACAGCGTTCGATGGTTTTCACCCGGTTGTGCAGGTAATAGACCTGACCGCCGCGGGCAAGTTCGGAACGGATGGCTCCGAGAACGAGGTTTTCTTCCTGCGGAGCTATGACGGTTTTCACCGGGAGCCGGAGTTTGGGCGGCGTGACCAGTGTACTCAAATCCCGGGCCCCAGCCATTGCCAGATACAATGTTCGGGGAATGGGGGTGGCAGACATACTCAAAACGTCGGCTTCGACCCGGAATCTCCGGAGCCGTTCTTTATGTTCGACGCCGAAACGCTGTTCTTCGTCGATTACGACCAGACCGAGGTTTTTGAATTTAAAACTTTCATTGCACAGCCGGTGGGTGCCGATGATGATATCGATGCCGCCGGTTGCGAGTTTGGCGGCAATGCGCCGCTGTTCGGCGGAGGTACGGAAACGGCTGATGCAGTCGACGACGACCGGATATTCCCGGAACCGTTCAAAGAAACTGCGGAAATGCTGTTGGGCAAGTACAGTCGTCGGTGCGATTACGGCGACCTGATGACCGGACATCACCGCCTGAAACGCTGCCCGCATGGCGATTTCAGTTTTGCCGAATCCGACATCACCGCAAAGCAGCCGGTCCATCGGTTTCGGGCGGCGCATATCGGCTGTGATCTCCCGGGTGGAGCGGATCTGGCACGAGGTGTCCTTGAATGGGAATTGCCGCAGAAAGGCACTGAAATCACTGTAAGGGGAACTTTGAATCATTCCCGGCACCGATTGCCGGACGGCTTGAAAACGCAGCATTTCAGCGGCATAACTGCGTACTCCGGAACGGACGCACATTTTTTCGGCATCCCACTTGGCACTGCCGATGGCATGGAGTTTGACCTTGCCGGCGGCTCCGAAATAGCGGCTGACTTTGCCGGATTGGACGATCGGCACCTGGAGCAGCTGCCCACCCCGGAATTCCAGTACCAGAACCTCCCTGAAAACTCCGTCGCTTTCGACCTTTTTTATGCCCCGGTAAATTGCGATACCGAAGTCCAGGTGTACCACATAGTCTCCTTCATCAAAATCGCCGAAAGAAAATTCGATAGCCCCATTGTTGTTGAGTTCAGCCGGGATATCTTCCGGCTCCTCTGCTTCTGCTGCGGCTGGGGTGTCATTGGAACTTTCCCGGACAAAACCGCATTTGATAAGTTCATTTTCGGTGATGAACAAAGTTCCCGGTTCGGCTATGGCAAATCCGCAGGGCAGGGGAAGGGAATCAAATTCCGGTTCAGCTGACAGCAGCTTCTGACGGCGGCACCACTCTTTGAATTGCGGTATATCTTCTTCGGCCGCTGCCAGAAAAACGGTTTGGCCGGAGAAGCCGGAGATTTTTTCCTGCAGCAGTGCCAGTTGGAGTTCTTTCTCTTTTTGCAGTATGTCATCGGATTTCCGGATAATGTTTTCGTCGGGAGTCAACACCTGCAGATCGGCGGGGATGGCTTTTTCCGCTGCCGGATAGACCGGGGATTCATAAAATGCGGTGCGCTGATATTTTTTCTGCAGTGCGAACCAGCGGTCAACGGCACCGGGGACGCTGTATTTTTCCAGCAGTTCCAGTCCGGAATCCGGATAAATATCCAGCATGGTGAAATCTCCGGAGCGTTCGAGATATTCAAACAGATCCGATTCGGCGGCACCTCCGGCGGTGATCCCCGCCCGGTTGATCACACGGCAGCATTCGGCTTTGCCGGTGGAACGTTGAGTTTCCGGAGAGAAAAAACGCATCGATTCGATCTCATTGCCGAAAAATTCAATGCGGCACGGTTCATCATGTGCCGGACTGAATATATCCACTATACCGCCGCGACGGGAAAATTCTCCGGGGATCGTCACCGTCACCTCATCATCGTAATCCTGTTTGACCAGAGTTTCAAGCAATGTGTCGATGGATATGGTCATGCCGCATTTGAGTTCCAATTCGGCAAGCTTGCTTACTTCCGGAGAGGGTGCCGGTCCCAGCATGGCATGGACACTGCCGCAGACCAGATCGAATTTTTCATTGAGAATCCGGTTCAGAGCCCGGGCCCGGCGGGCTTCGCCTCCGGGAAAAAGCAGTTTTCCCCGGCCGCATTCCGGAATGCAGATGATGCGCTTGTCACTGTTGCCGCTGGCAGTCAGCAGAGTTTCCAGTACGGCAATGGTTTTTTCCATGCTTCTGGTATCCGGGAAAGTCACTGCCAGAGTCCGGTCGCAGTGCTGCAGATGGCGGAGCAGCAGCAGCGGAAGCACTTCAATCGCGGCAGAAAATATGGAAAATCCGCTTAAAACCGGTGTTTCCAGATATTTTTTTAAGTTTTTCTGCCAAAATTTCATTTTTTACTATTGAGATTTCTTAAAAAACATTTATAATGTTGAGTTAAAGGCAGTGTGGGAAAACTTTCCTGCACTGTCAATCATATACTATAACATTTCAAAAGGTACTTTTGAAGAGTACAGAAAAAAGTTTTTTAAAAAAAGAGTTTTTTTTTAAAGATAAAAAAGGGGTTACAAATGAGTATCGAAAACGAAGAAATCATGGCTGACGGCAAATCCGGGGAAGTTAATGCCGCCGCTCCCAAGCGCAAACCGGTTATCCGTAAAGTTTCTGCGGCTCCCACCAAGTTCGCTCCCAAGCGGCCGGTCGAGGAGGAAAAACCCATTCAACCGGTGATCCCGGTCTCTTTTGACGATGATTTTTCCGAAGAGGATGATGCTGCAGCCTATGCCGCCGCCGCCGAGGAGGATCGCCGCAACGCCGAACGTGCCGCTTTGGAACAGCAGCGGGCCATGAACTCCTCCAGCCGTTTGCGTACCAAGCAGGAAAAGGATATTGCCCGCAAAAATGCGCTCGAATCCAAGGTGCTGGTCGGCAGCAAAAACGATACCATGAAAGTTTACATGGGAGAAATCGCTCAGATCCCGTTGGTCAACAAAAAAGAGGAACAGGAACTTTCTGAAGCTATCCACAGTACCGATCCCGCCCGCCACGAAGCCGCCCGTACCACTTTGATCAAAGCCAACTTGCGTCTGGTCGTCAAAATCGCTCACGACTTCAAAGGATTGGGATTGCCGCTGCTCGACCTGATCAGTGAAGGCAACATCGGCCTGATGCGGGCCGTGGAAAAGTTCGATCCCGCCAAAGGAGCCAAATTTTCCAGTTATGCCGCATGGTGGATCAAGCAGTCCATGCGCCGTGCCCTAAGTCGGAGGCCAAGCGGTCTTAGGAA
>JAZRNP010000139.1:0-5136 GCA_045648225.1 Victivallaceae bacterium
ATCCATCAGAAAACAATAAAATACAGTGGTGGAGGAACTACTCAAGAATTAGATACCGGCAAACTTGATAGCGTTTTACAGAATATTCAGAACGATGATTATTATCCGACATTTGTGGATAAGATCACCCATTTGTTTTTCTGCACTTGTCAATTTCATTGTTTCGCTGATGGCAATAAGCGCTTGGCAATTACTTTGAGTGCCCAATTTTTATTATTCAATGGTTACATGGCAACAGCTAAAAATTTTTTCACGGTAATGGAGAATATCAGTTACCAAGTCGCTGCTGGAAAGATTGATAAAGAATTATTGTATGAAATTATATCAGCTGTGATGAATGGAACTTATGATGACGATGAAGAATTGAAGTTAAAGATCTTCAATGCAATCTGTTAAGGAGAAAAATTAATGAGTTACGAGTATTCTGAAAATATTCTGGTGCAGGAAAGTGCGGGAAATCTGCTCCAGAATGAGTTGGGGTGGGAGGTCAAGTTTGCCTACAATACTGAAAAACTTGGTATCGATGGCACTTTCGGACGGAAAAGTTATCAGGAAATTTTGCTTTCCCGCTATTTCCGGCTCAAAGTTCAGGAGTTCAATCCCTGGATTACTCCGGCTCAAATTGACGAAGTTCAGAAAAAATTCGATTCTCACCTCGCTTCTGCTTCCTTAATGCAGATCAATGAGGAAAAATATTCTCTCATCCGTGACGGCATTCCCGTTTCCGTCAAACTCCCCAATGGCAAAATCTCCACCCGCACCGCCAGACTCATCGATTTTCAGAATCCCGCCAATAACCATTTTCTCGCCATCAAAGAACTCAAAATCCACAGTTATCACTATCGCCGCCGCACCGATATCGTCGGTTTTGTCAACGGTATTCCCCTGCTTTTTATGGAATTCAAAGCGGTCAATGTCGATGTGCAGGATGCCTTTACCAAAAACTTTACCGACTATCAGGATACCATCCCGCAACTCTTTTATTACAACGCCTTCCTCATTTTGAGCAACGGCCATCACGCCAAAGTCGGAACACTCGGCAGTAAATACGAGTTTTTCCACGAATGGAAACGCCTCAAAGAGCAAGACCCCGGCTGTGTTGAACTCCAAACCATGCTCCGCGGCATCTGCAAAAAAGAGACCTTCATCGATCTCCTTGAAAACTTTATTCTCTTTGACCATTCTGGCGGACATACCGCAAAAATCCTCGCCCGCAACCACCAGTATCTCGGTGTCAACGAAGCCGTCGAAGCCTACTCAAACCGCAAACTCAAAGATGGCAAACTCGGTGTATTCTGGCATACTCAAGGCAGCGGGAAAAGTTATTCCATGCTCTTTCTTGCTCAAAAGACCCGCCGTAAAGCCGCCGGTTCTCCGACTTTCGTCATCCTGACTGACCGTGATGAACTCAACACCCAGATCAGCGACACCTTTGAAAACTGCGGTATGCTCGGTGCAGTCAAATCTTCGCAATTCATCGCTTCCAGCGGCTCTGATCTGGTGGAGAAACTCAAGGGCAACCCCAGTTTTATTTTCACGCTCATCCAGAAATTCAATCAGCCGGAACTGCCGCCCATCATTCCCGATCATGACATTATCATCATGTCCGACGAAGCCCACCGCAGCCAGTACGGTATTTTTGCCGACAATATGTGCCGCTTGCTTCCGAGTGCTTCCCGTATCGGCTTTACCGGAACTCCTCTGCTTGCCAATGACAATATCACAGAACGTACTTTCGGCGGTTACGTTTCAATTTATGACTTCAAGCGGGCGGTAGACGACGGAGCCACCGTGCCGCTCTACTATGAAAACCGCGGACAGAAGTTGACGGATATTCAAACTCCGGAGATTTCCGACCGCATAATCGAAGCCATTGAAGCCGCTGATCTCGACCCCAACCAGCAGGAAAAACTGGAAAAAGAGTTTGCCAAAGAAATTCATCTGCTCACCGCCGAACCCCGTTTTGATGCTTATGCCAGAGATTTCGTGGAACACTATTCCGATCACTGGACTTGCGGCAAGGCAATGTATGTCTGTTTGAATAAAGTTTCCTGCATCCGGATGTATAACCTCGTTCAAAAATACTGGCAGCAGAAAATCTCCGAGCTGCAAGCCGAATTAAAACACGAAACTTCCCAGCAGCTTTCTCTGGAGCTTTCCCGCAAAATCCAGTGGATGCAGGAAACCGAAATGGCAGTCGTTATCAGTCAGGAACAGAACGAAATAAAAACTTTCAAGGCTTGGGGTCTGGACATTTTGCCCCATCGCCAGAAAATGGAACGCCGGGAACTGGATAAGGATTTCAAGGACTCCGAGCATCCTTTCCGGGTGGTATTCGTCTGCGCCATGTGGCTGACCGGATTCGATGTAAAATCTCTTTCCTGCCTCTATCTGGATAAGCCGCTCAAAGCCCATACCCTCATGCAAACCATCGCCCGTGCCAACCGCGTGGCAGAAGGTAAGACCAACGGTTTGATCGTGGACTATATCGGTATCGTCAAAGCTCTCCGCAAAGCATTGGCAGATTACACTTCGCAAAATGGCAACGGTGGAGGTGCTGATCCCACGATCGACAAAAATGAGTTGATCGCCAGAGTTCTGGAACTTATCAGTATAATAAAGGAGTTTCTGCTGGCTCATAACTTCAACTTGGATGATCTGGTCGCTTCTTCTGAATTTGAACGCATCGCTTTGCTCAAGACTGCTGCCAATGAATTGTGCGTTGACCTGAAAACCAAAAAAGAGTTTCAGACCTGCGCCAGTGAACTTTTCCGGTTGTGGAAGTATCTCAACAAAGATGAGAAAAGTTGGCAAATGACCAGAGAACATAATGCCATCAGCGGTATTTACAACGAGTTGATCGAAAAGCGGAAAAATGCTGACACCGTTGATTTGATGGTACAAATCAACCATATCGTTAATGAATATGTTTCCACCGAATCAACCGGAGATGAAACGGTGCGTTCCTTTGACATCAGCAAAATTGATTTTGATCTGCTCCGCAAAGAGTTTTCCCGGACAAAAAAGAAATTCCTGCTGATCAAAGATCTGGAACAGCTTATCGAACAGCGGATAGCCTCTATGCTACCCAATAATCCAGACCGTATCAAATACCATGAAAAATATCAGAAAATCATCGACGAATACAATCAGGAACATGACCGCCCCAAAATCGAGAAAACCTTTGATGACCTGATGCGCCTCTGCGGAGAACTTGACGGCGAACAGCAGCGTTATATCCGGGAAGGTTTCAATACCGATGAGGAGTTGTCCGTTTACGATTTGCTTTTCAAAGACGATCTGTCCAAAAACGACATCAAAGCGATCAAAAAAATCGCCATCGATTTGCTCACTCAAATCAAGGACAAAATTGCAACGCTGGATCACTGGCGCGATAAAGAAGATACCCGCTCTGCCGTCAATAACCTTATCCGGGACTCACTCTTTGTTTCACTCCCGGAAAGTTACGATGACCAGAGCATCAACCGCTACACAGGCTCTATTTATGAGCATGTTTACAACCGCTACCCCGCTATCGTCCGGTAATACAAATTTATCTTAATAAGTGTTGCCAGCCGCAGCGAAAGTGTTTATTAAAGTATATTATGCTGCAGTAAAGCGGTGTTTATCTGTTCGATCAGAGCTTGGGATTCTGCTTCAGAAACGCCGGCACTTGCCGCAGTCTTGGTCAGGTCAGCATCGGTGATGTCGCGCCCTTTGCCGTTAACCATACAGGTCTGCTCGCCATTGATACCGGCACTGGGAGTGAGGTCATAAGCAGGAGCGAGCTGCCACTGGTTACCTTTATTCAGCAGAAATGAGAAGTTTTTGCTGTGATCATCTTTATTGCCGCTTTTGACATTGAAGATCATCCGGCGTGCCATTTCCACCACATCGGCGTGGTTTCTGGTCAGAATCCAAGTTAGTTTCAAGAGATTTTCATAATCAAGCGAAGCAAAGCGATGTGATGCATGGAGCAATCCGCAGGCAGTATGGGTATGGACTTTGCCATCTGGTGTACGATCAAAACGCCGAACACCAAAACAGCCACGTCCGTCTTTCAAGGGGAATAAGTGGGTTTCAGGCATAGTGATCCCGGCTGTCTTTGCCGCCAGAGAGTAACGGTATTCCAACTCTCCGGAAGTCTGCGGATCGTGCTTTTCAGAAAACTTGATTATCCACGGAGTAAAACCGTCAGGGGCACTCTTGCCGCCATGAATAATCTGCTTGCGGTCGCTTGAAACATAAGCAACGATCTTGGGGCGGGCCCCACCGGAGGAACCATTGAGTTTCAACAGCTCATCAAGGACGGTGCTTTCTTCGCCGTCAAGAATACGATCGACCTCGCCGGAAAGTGAATCCAGTTCAACATTTCCGTAGAGATCCGTTTCACCGTCGGCAGGCTCGTATTCCAAAGCGCCCATAGGATCAGCCCCAATGAGTGAAAGACGGTCAAGCGGCGTTATTTCAGCATAAGACTTGCCCATTTTGCGGAGTTTGCGATCCAGAAGCAGGCAACCCCATCCATCGGGCAAGCTGTCGTTGAAAAGTCCGAAAAGCCCGTCGAAGATATATGATTTTTCTTCAAACACTCCGGATTTCAAAGGCAGTTTGAAGGGGGATAACTCAATGCCGCTTTTGAGAAAATCAGGAGCGTATTCAAAGAAGATACGCTTTTTATCCTGAAGCAGCAGCCCCACCTCCTGACGGATGCCGTACATATTCAAAAAGACTTTGAGCTTCATTTCATCCTCGCTCTCTGCCGAACCTTTTCGGCTTTGAGATCATAGAGCGAAGCCGGGACATCATCGACCGCAAAGATGCCGCTGAAGTCCTCAAGCCTGCCCAATACCAGAGCAATGCGGAGCAGATGATTGAACTGGATCTCACCGCTTTTTTCAAAACGCTTTACCGTGCCGACAGCAATACCGACCTTGTCGGCAAGCTCCTGCTGGGTGATGAAGTCGGAGGCCAAGCGGTCTTAGGAAGACAAGAAATCTACTCACCTCCTTGGCTCACAGAACGACATGGCTACGATCCGACTTATGATTGAACTGGATCTCACCGCTTTTTTCAAAACGCTTTACCGTGCCGACAGCAATACCGACCTTGTCGGCAAGCTCCTGCTGGGTGATG
>JAZRNP010000140.1:0-6700 GCA_045648225.1 Victivallaceae bacterium
TCTATGCGACCTTTTACACCATGGGAACTGCCGGACGGCGTCCGGTCATCATTCCCGGCCCGGTGATCAAGTCAAAAGTGAAATATTCCTGTACCGTGCGCTTTGATCAGAAAAGTGCTCAAATCATCTGCAACAATGTCAAAGGCAGAGCGGTTCCGGTCTCAGGATATGCCCTTTATCCGGCGGAAACCAGCATCGGTCACGGAGTGAACAATTTCGGCTTCACCGGTAAAATTTTCAAAGTTGAAATCCGACCGCTGTGATCAATTTTCGCAGTTTTGCCGTTTGTTTCCGGCAAAAAGAAATGATATTGCCGCCAGCAACGCAAAACTGCTCAGCACGCTCCAGGTCATGATCC
This sequence comes from Victivallaceae bacterium, assembly GCA_045648225.1. Classification (GTDB taxonomy): domain Bacteria; phylum Verrucomicrobiota; class Lentisphaeria; order Victivallales; family Victivallaceae; genus UBA1784. Next base: position 359 of record JAZRNP010000140.1, read on the forward strand.
CCGAAGTCCGGGTATAAAGCTGACCGCCGATCCACGGCCCGGCAGAATATCCGACTCCCCTCATCAGAGAGCCGATCGACATCATCCGTCCGGCGTTTCCGGGAGTGGTTTCCGATGAAACGGCGGTGTAGAGTGCCGGCTGCACCACGATTTCGCCCAATGTCACCACCGCCACGGCAATGGCGATCATCCAGGCACCGGCGGCGAAACCCAGCTGGAAATATCCGAAAACATAGAGCAGTGCACCGATAATCAATTGCATCATGATCGGCATCCGGCTCTTTTTAAGCAGAGCCACCAACGGGATTTGCAGCAGCAGCACCATGGTTCCATTCAAAGAATAGATCGACCCCAGAGCTTTGCTGCTTATACCGACGCTCGCAGTGGAATAGATCGACAAAGTTGAGTAAAGCTGCGATGCCAGCAGCATCAGAAACAACGTTCCTGCCATGAGGCACAGAAAACGGCGGTTGCAGAAAATATCCCGCAGAATTCCCGGAGAAACCTCTTTTTTGCAGCGTTCGTTTGCCGCCGCAGCAACGGTGTAACGGCGGCAGCAGCAGAACCAGGTCTGGATCGTGCCAACGACACAGAGCACTCCGGTCAAAATGAAAAACAGCCAGAACGGTGTCTTACCGAAAAAAGCCCCCATCATCGGCCCCAGTGCCCAACCGACATTGTAACCGATCCGGATCTTACTGTAATACCCCGGACGTTCATCCGTCGTAGTGATGTTGGCAAGATAGGCATCACTGCCGACCTGAAATGCCACTCCGACTGCCGTATTGAACATCAATGCCGCCACAAAAACCCAGAACGGAGCCTTTATATAGACAAAAAATGCCAGCACAAAAAAGATCATGCCCCGCAAAAGCTGACCGGAAAGCATCATCAGCGAATGGCCGAAACGGTCAGTGAGCCAGCCGCAGGGAACCGGCGCAGCAATGACCGCCAATCCCAGCAGCGGGAACAGAATACTGACCAGCGCATAATCCATGCCCCGTTCTTTGCACAGATAAATCGGCACAAACGGATAGACGATGGCGTAGGCCAACTGGTTGAATCCCCAGGCAACGGCAAGCGATATTCCTTTATCGCCCCACAGATAACGGAAAAATCTGCTGATATTCATATAAAAAACAAAACTGCCGCCACAGCAAAAAAGTCAATGACGGCAGAAAAAATTCAGAATTCCAATTTGATCTGCTCTTCAGCCGGAACGCTGATACAGAAAATATCGTTGAGATAGGCCCGTTCCGGAAGCACGATCATCACATTGACAGGACGATCTTCCGTAGCGAATGCCGCATGGTGCCACACGCCGGGACGCAGAGAGATCACACAGCCTTTGGGAATAAGAAACGCTTCCACCTCGTCAACCGGCAGAGTTTCCCCGACTCCGGCCGGAGCCACCCAGAACACGGCATCCTGATCCAGCGGCATCGCCACTTCACAGGTATGATTGTGAAATTCGGCATCGGTTATCACCATCGGACGGTACTGGATACGGCAGGTGGAATATGAAGGAGGCTCGCCTCCGAGATCCTGCTGCAGCATATCCCGGAAAAAGACGCATCCGGCATCTTTGGGACCGGTTGAGGGTTCATTCAACGGATCGATGAGCATTGCATAGGAACCGTATTTGTAAAACGCTTCCCGGGAAAGTTGTTTAATTTTGACAGTTTTCATATTCGGTTTCCTCAATAAAAAGGTTGAAAATTAATTCCACTGCCGGATAATATAATACCGTTATTCACTTATGCAAATACTTTTGGAGAATAAATCGCACTTATCACGATAAAAACCATTGCGCATCCGGCAGATTATCCTGATCTGACACCCGGTTTTTATACAGTAAATACGGTTTTCAGCTTGAATTAATCCGCTTCCGGGGATATATTTCATGATTAACAATTTACAAACACGTTGGGGAAATATTTTATGGACAACATCGATCTTGTTCCGCCTCCGGTTGTGATAAACTGGAAAAAAAATCTTTTTGTAATCTGGCTCTCTCAGTTCCTCGCCATGGTCGGCTTCGGATGCTGCATGCCGTTTATTCCGCTGCTGCTCAAAGAAAACCTCCACATTGAAAACGACAAGCTTGTGGGTATATATACCTCCATATACTATCTGGCATCCATGTTGAGTTTGTGCGTTGCCACCAGCGTCTGGGGTGTACTTGCTGACCGTTTCGGACGCAAGATCATGCTGCTGCGGGCAAGTTACGCCGCGGCAATCTTCTACCCGCTTCTGGCGTTTGCCCCCAACTTCTGGGTGTTGGCATCGATCCGGTTCGTCTGCTCCTTCTTTTCCGGAACCGTCAACCCGGCGCAGACACTTCTCATTGCGACCACGCCGAAAGAAAAACATGGATTTGTCCTCGGCGTGTTGAGCACCGGCGTATCCAGCGGAAACATGCTGGGCTATCTGCTTGGCGGTATAATTGTTGACCGTTTCGGATACACGACAGGCTTTTTGTCCTGCGGTGCGATCTACATGACCAGCGCACTTCTGGTACATATTTTTGCGAAGGATGACTTCAATGTCAAGCTTGCCAAAAAACAGCGTGCCAAATCGCCATACAAATTCAAAGATGTCGCAACTCCGGCAGTTTTGTGGATGATGGTCATGTTTTTGCTTGTTGGTGTTTCCACCCGGTTGATTCAGCCATATATGGCAATGCTGGTAAAAGAAGTTCATGGATTAAAAGGCGCAGCCTTCTGGACTGGTATTGTGAGTTCAGCCTCTTCGGTTGGCGGATTTTTCTCCGGCTTGTGCCTCGGTTGGCTCTGCGACCGGATCGCTCCGCGAAAAATCCTGCTGCCGCTGTTGATTATTGGCGGCATATTTACTGCTGCGATGGCGTATTCATTCAATATATCAATGCTGATTGTCACCAAATTCTTTGCCGCATTTGCCGGCGGCGGAATCAAGCCGGTGCTGCAATTGATGCTGACCAAACTCACCAAGCCGGAGCTCAGGGGAACCTATTTCGGCTGGTCGGGCAGTTTGAATACTGCCGGCGGAATCGTCTGCTCACTGCTCGGCGGTTCGCTCTTCCTGATGACTGATGTGCGTGGAGTTTACATGGCTGCCGCATTGATTTTGATCATCATGATCCCGCTGATGATTCCGATGGTTATCGCCATTAAAAGAGAATACTTTGCCAATCCGGAAAACGAAGGCAAAGAATTCAATATCTGAAATCATTCAACTTTAACAAGGAGATGTTTCGTATGAAAAAGTTCCAATTTATGGTTTCAATTTTTGCTGCGATCTTCGCATTGACCGGCTGCTGCAATTTGCCGGAAGCTCCGTCCCAGCCGCAAAAAGTCACCATCACCTACCCCGGTTGGAAACTCAAAGCCTTGAGTTTCAGTTACGATGACGGCGTCATTGAAGACCGCGAATTGATAAAGATCTTTGACCGTTACAACATCAAAGCGACCTTCAATGTCAGCATCGGTAAAGCGGTGAAAAAACCGGAACGTTTCATCCAGCCCGCAGAAATCAAAACTCTGTATAAAAACCACGAAGTCGCCTCACACGGCTATCTGCACAGAACCATGATTCTGCTGAAAGACCGTTCTCTCAATGAAGAGATCGCTCTCAATCAGGAAGAAATCGCCAAGATCCTCGGCAATCCGCCTCCGGGCTTCGCCTACCCCTATGGCCGCCACACCAGCACCAAAGCCCCCACCCGGGTCTATGAAGCGTTGGCCAAAAACAATCTGGTTTATGCCCGCACCTGCAAAATGGCCGACAGCTTCGATCTGCCGCAGAATTTCCTGCAATGGCACCCCTACTGCCATCACAACCGTGCCAAAGGAGTTGCCAAAAAGTTTCTCGATTACAAAGCTGAAAAGATGTCCGTCCTGATCATCTGGGGACACAGCTATGAATTCGCCGCCAACGTCAAGAGAAAGAGAGCGGAAAACTGGAAACTCATTGACAATCTGTGCAAAGAATTGGCTCACAAACCGGAAATCTGGTACGCCACCATGGCCGATATCGCCCTCTATGTCAATGCGACCCGGAAATTGACCATTGATAAAAATGAGATCAAAAACAATTCCGACTTGCCGGTTTACCTGATCTGCAACGGCAAAAAATTGACGGTTGCGCCTAAACAGAGCATCCGTCTTTAATATCCGGCGGCATTATGATCCGTGATGCGAATTAAAAGCATCACGGATTTTTTTATTTCCAGAGGGCACCGGAAACATCCGACGGCATCCGCCATTCACCGGGGTTGAGGGAGACCATATTGGCATTGACCCCCTCCGGAGAAGCACTCCGCTTGAACTGCTGACTGAAAAATCTCCGGCTGAAAATATCGTAACAGCGTTCGATTTCAGCACGGTCATATTTTCCGGCAAAAGCGATCTCCGCCAGATCCAGCACCTTTTCTTTTCCGGCACCGTTGAAGCAGAATTGCCAGATAAAGAAATCGTGGATCTCGTACGCCCCCAGAATCTCTTCCGTCTTATGCCCCGGAACGCCATCTTCGGCAGGGAGCAGCTCCGGACTGACCGGAGTGGCGATGACATCCAATAAAACCGCTGCCATTTCCGGATTGATTTCCGCTTCAAATTTGAGCAATTCCGGAATGACCGTTTTCATGATGGTGCTGTTGAGCGAATACATCGACATCTGATCGCCGTTGTATGTGCACCATCCCATGGAAATTTCTGAAAGATCTCCGGTACCGATGACCAGACCGTTTTCCGCATTGGCGATATCCATTAAAATCTGAGTACGTTCCCGGGCCTGGGTATTTTCATAAACGACATTGCGTACAGCCGGGTCGTGACCGATATCTTTAAAGTGCAATGAACAGGCATCGGCAATGGAAATCTCCCGGATGTCAGCACCGATGATTTTGGCCAGTTCAAGCGCATTATTTTTGGTTCTGCCGGTGGTCCCGAATCCGGGCATGGTCACAGCAACGATACTTTTCTTACTCCAGCCGAGCAATTCGCAACTGCGGTTGAGCACCACCAGTGCCAATGTTGAATCCAGCCCGCCGGAGATGCCCAGCACCATCTTTTTGGCATACGCCTTTTTCATCCGGTGCGCAAGAGCAAAACTCTGGATTTCCAGCGTTTCCCGGCAGAAATCTGCCAACTTTTCCGGAGTATCCGGCAGATAAGGCCGGTCGGAAATTCCGGCATAACGCAGATCCGGAGACTCCTGAACCATCGCTCCGCAGGCAATGGATTCTCCCTGATTGCGTTTTGAACGCATCCGGCGGTACTTCAATGCCTCAAAATCCACATCAGCATAGATCACAGATGAATCATTCTGCAGCAGAGGTGTGGATGCTTTCACCACTCCGTCAACAGCGATGACCGCACACGAAGCCGGGATATTTCCGGCAGTGGATTCTCCTGCACAGGCAGTATTTACCACCACCACGTTACCGGCGGCTTTGGAAGCAGCAGAGGCAAAAGTTTTCAACTCGTCAAGCGTTCCCGGCAGAGCATTCTGCGGAAAAGACACCAGATCAAGTTCCGCCGGATCAAGCCGTTTCGGATCAAACGGTATGGAAAAACTGATTCCGGCATTGAACTTGACCGCCGCCGAATCCTGAAACATCTCCGCCCATCCGGCATCCCGGTCGTTGCCGAAAAATCTCCGGTCATACTGTTTACGGGGAACCCAGCTCACTTCGCCGCCATTGGCACAGATCGCAAACATATCCCAAATATCGTCAAGTTCCGGACGGCTGTACGGAGAACCGATGACAGCGACACATTCCGGAGGCAGAATTCCGGCAATCTCATCGACCGCTTCCTGAGCGGCACGGAGCAATTCACTCTGAAAAAACAGCTCTCCGCAGGATGCACCCGTCACCGCCAGATGCGGCAAAAAAATCACCGCCGCTCCATTCTCTGCGGCAGCTTTGCAAAGTTTGACGATCTCCTGACAATTATATTTCACATCCCCCGGAACAATCGCCGGAGTTACGGCGGCAATCCGATAAAAGCCGTGCATAAAGTTCACTCCATCTCTGCAATAATATTGATTTGTTTGCGGTCAATATATCACAATACGGCACTTTTATCAAGAAAATTTCCCGGTCAGGAGCAAATATTTTTCAAAATCCTCTTGCATTTTTAAAATTTGGAGGTATATTAAGCAGAGTTGTCAGACAACAGACAAGTGCGTTCGTAGCTCAGTCGGTAGAGCAAGTGACTCTTAATCACTGGGTCCACGGTTCGAGCCCGTGCGAACGCACCATTTTTTTTGTCTTAAAACGGAGCGATCTCGCTTTGCCGGAGCGCGCCTTGCGGCGTTCGATCCTCCAGTCATGTACGCCAGTACACTCCTGTCGGC
>JAZRNP010000141.1:0-4711 GCA_045648225.1 Victivallaceae bacterium
CTGAAGATGTCGTCTCACATAACGGATCAAAGACTGACGGCACAGCTCATGTGCGCCCCAGAGTCCATCATCAGGAAGAGCTGCCAGATCGGATTCAAGCTGTTCGATTTTCGGGTTGTTGAGCCATTGAGAAGAGAGATAGCGGTTGTACAAACGGCTGTGACGTGGAGATATCCAGGAGCCGATATGAACACCATTGGTGATATGGCCGATCGGGATTTCCGAAGTGGAACGTTCCGGCCAGAGATGCTTCCACATCATCCGGGCAACTTCGCCGTGAAGTTTGCTCACACCGTTGCTGTAATTTGCCGCCATCCTCAAACCGAAAACAGTCATGGACATCTCGTTGGCGTGATTCCGTTCTGTAATGGGAATACCCCAGCGGATGACCCGCTCGATGTCAAATCCGGCGGATTCAGCATACGGGACCAGATAGGGTCTGACCATACCGATATCAAAAACCTCATTTCCGGCAGGTACCGGAGTGTGAGTGGTGAAGATGTTGGAACGCCAGACCACCTCCAAAGCGACATCCGGTTCCAAATGACAATCCCGTACCAGATGTTCCAGACGGGCAAGTGAAAGGAATCCGGCATGACCTTCATTCATGTGGCAGACCTGCGGATCAAATCCCATTGCCAGCAATGCTTTTACGCCGCCGATACCCAGAAGCAGTTCCTGATGGAGGCGCATTCTCTTATCTCCACCGTACAATCTCCAGGTAACTTCACGGAGATCAGGCGGATTCTGCGGCAGCTCAGTGTCCAACAGAAGCAGCGGGACATTACCCACCCACAGAACCCAGACCGCAGCGGCGATATCTCTTTCAGCAAGTTTCATCGTGATCGTGACCGGATTTCCGGCGGGGTCACATCCCCGGACGATCGGCAGTTCATGCAGTTCCGACACCGGATAATGTTCAGTCTGGAATCCGGTGCGGTCAAGCACCTGACGGAAATATCCCTGCCGGTAGAGCAGACCGACGGCGACCAGCGGCATATCCATATCGCTGGCAGCTTTCAAATGATCCCCGGCGAGAACGCCCAGACCTCCGGAAAAAATCGGAATGCTCTCATGAATACCGTATTCCAACGAAAAATAGGCCACCTTGCGCTGCTGCGGCGGCAGAGGATTGCCGATTTCCTGTTCAAAGCGGCGGCGCACTGATTCAAGCTGCCGGAGATATCCGGAATCTTGGGCAAGTTCCTCCAAACTTTCCGCAGAAACCTTCCGCAAAAATGCTTTGGCATTACCGCCGACATCCCGCCAGAGGTTATGGTCGATACGCATAAAGAGGTCTATTGCCTCAGGATGCCAGCACCACCAGATATTACCGGCCAGCTGTTCCAGGAACTCAAGCGGCTCCGGCAACAAAGGGGCAACATTGTAAAGTTGGATTTCCATGGATATATTCCTGTATATTAAAAAATTTATTTTTCTTTCACTTCCAGAACACTGTTGAGCGAACCGAAATCATTGGGCTGAAAATTTGGATTTGCCGGGTCCAACCGCCATTCTCCGTCAACGATAAATTTGTAATGGTATATGCCGGGGGCAAGCAGCATCCGGCAACGGTAAACTCCGTCACCATTTTTGTCACTCATCGCACGAGATGGCTGCCAATTATTGAAACTTCCGGCAAGCAAAACTTTGCATCCGGGTTGTTCATTCAATTCAAAACAGACTGCCCGCCTGGAACCGGCACATTTTTTATCATTTCCATTCATAATCCGACCTTTCATATAAACTTCCAACCGGAAATCAATATAATGCGAATCATCAAATTTTCAATACTTTCACCGGGCGAAAACGCCGCCGGTCCAATCACCAATAGTTTTACGTTCCAATTCACGCAATCCGAGTTCAACAAAACTGCTGCTCACCCGGTCAAAATCCCGCTGCAAAATCCCAGCCAGCACCAGACGGCCGTCCGGCTTGAGCCAGGAGACGATATTGAAACGGAAAGTTATAAGCAGATGACCGAGAATATTGGCACAGACCAGATCATACTTTTCCGCCCGGCCGGGATAATTTCCGGCATCACCGCAATTGAAAATGATCCGCTCCGGAGCAAGGCCATTCAGTGCGAGATTCTCTTTGCTCATCTCCACTGCATCCGGGTCAAAATCAAAACCTTCGACATATTCGATTCCACGCAACGCCCCGGCCACGGCGAGGATTCCGGAACCGCATCCGGCATCCAGCATGGAAGAACACTTTCCGGCCATTTCATCGATTTTTTCCAGACAATAAAAGGTGGTCGGATGCTGTCCGGTTCCGAAACTCATTCCGGTATCGATTTTAAGAACAGTCTGACCGCTTTTGCATTCCGGAGTTATCCATGCCGGAGTGACCAGCAGAGAATCAGAGATTTCCACCGGCTGGAAATATTTTTTCCAGGCATCGGCCCATTCGCTTTTTTCCAGTTCAAAGATCTCACCCGGAATGATTTCAACATCCATCTCCTGCCAGAAAGGCAGCATATCACGGACGGAGTGCAGCAAAGTTTCCGCTTCGCTGCGGCTTTCCGAATAGACGGTGTGGACGACGGTCATATTTTCCCGGTCAAAAAAACTTGAATACTGCAGCTCCATGGCATCGAGCAATTCAGTTGCCGGTTCAAATTCGCCGGAAGGATCCTCCAGACGGAAGCAAAAAAGTTTTTCATCCATAATCACATCTCCGTCACGTCAGTAGACAAAGAGCATTTCCCGATACTTGGGCAACGGCCACAAGCGGTCATCAACCAGATATTCCAATGCGTCAGCCGCTCTCCGGACCCGGGCCAGTGCCGGCAGAATTTTATCACTGTCGGAATTCAATGCATCCTCAAGGGTATTGTTGGCTTCTTCAAGATCATCGATCGCAGTTCCGAGAGTTTCCATACGGGAACGCAACGCCTTGCATCCGCCGGAAACCCGGCTTTTTTCAGCGAGAGTGAGAGCTTCACCGAGTCGGCGGAATTCATCAGCTGCGGCACCGGTGATCATATTGCGGGACAATTCAAGAGCGATACCGCCCTCGATACGGATCTTCCGGTAATACTCTTCAAGATAAACCTCATACCGGGAGACCATCTCAAGTTCCGACATAACACCGTAACGGCAGAACAGCTGATGATTGGCCGGATCTTTCAGCGGCAGAATCGCCTCAAGAGTGTTGCGCAAATTGGGCAGTCCCCGTCTTTCGGCTTCCCGGAGCCAGTTTTCACTGTAGTTGTCGCCGTTGAAAACCACCCGTTTGTGATTGCGGATGATATTCTGAAGCACCAGCTGCAGATTGCTGTTGAATTCACCGCCGTCGAACTTCTCCAGCTCATCGGAGATGAAATCGATCGATTCTGCGACAATGGTATTGAGCATCATAATCGCAGTGGACGCGCTCTGGCTCGAACCGGGAGCACGGAATTCAAACTTGTTTCCGGTAAAAGCAAAGGGACTGGTACGGTTGCGGTCGGTGGCATCCCGGGGCAGCGGAGGAAGCATATCAGCTCCGATACGCATGGCTCCGGCTTTGCGGGAACTGCCGGTCACGGAACCGGCTTCAATCTGTTCAATGACTTCGGTCAGCTGATCGCCGAGAAAAATCGAAATAATTGCAGGCGGAGCTTCGCTTGCACCCAAACGGTGATCATTGCCGGGGCCGGCGGTGGCGCAGCGCAAAATGTCACTGTGCAGATCGACCGCCCGGATAACAGCACACAATGCCGTCAGGAAAATAGCATTCCGATGGGGGTCACTGCCCGGTTTGAGCAAACTCAAACTGCCGTAATCGATCGACCAGTTGCAGTGTTTACCCGAACCGTTGACTCCGGCAAAAGGTTTCTCATGCATCAGACAGACCAGACCGTAACGGTCGGCAACCTGACGCAAAACCTCCATAACCATCATATTGTGGTCAACTGCGAGGTTGAGTTCTTCAAAAAACGGAGCGATTTCGAACTGGGCCGGAGCCGCTTCGTTGTGGCGGGTCTTGGCCGGAATACCCAGTTTCCACAACTCCTGTTCGACTTCATTCATAAAGTTGAGGATCCGGGGCTTGATCGCACCGAAGTAGTGATCTTCCAACTGCTGATGGCGCGGCGGCGGAGCTCCGAAAAGGGTGCGTCCGGTCTGCAGCAAATCGGGACGCTGCAAATAGAACTGTTTGTCAATGAGGAAATACTCCTGCTCTGCACCGAGAGTTATTTTCACCCGGTCCTCCGGAAGTCCGAAAAACTTCATCAACCGGCAAACCGAACGGGACAACGCCTGGATCGAACGCAGAAGCGGAGTTTTTTTGTCCAGAGCATCTCCGGTATAGCTGCAGAATGCAGTCGGAATACACAAGGTCGCACCGTTGCTGTGCCGCTTGATAAATGCCGGACTGGTGGGATCCCAAGCGGTGTAACCGCGCGCTTCAAAGGTGCAGCGGAGTCCGCCCGAGGGGAAACTCGAAGCATCGGTCTCTCCTCCGATAAGATTTTTTCCGGAAAAAACCATGATCGCCTTGCCGTTGCCATCGGGCTCCAGAAAAGCGTCATGTTTCTCTGCAGTTCCGCCATTGAGCGGCTGAAACCAATGGGTAAAATGGGTGGCTCCCCGTTCCATCGCCCAGCACTTCATTGCTTCAGCGACACTTCCGGCGATCTCCGGATCCAGCGGACGGCGCAGTTCCGCCGTGGCCCGGATGGCATCGGTGATCTCCGGCGGCAGATAAGTCGGAGGCCAAG
>JAZRNP010000142.1:0-6565 GCA_045648225.1 Victivallaceae bacterium
GCCCGCTGGCATAATATACCATTGGAATCCTTGAAATACAACTGCGGCAGAAAAATTATTCCCCTGGCATGGCAACATAACCTGTCTTTTCAATCAGCTCTTTTCCGGCGGGGGAGAACAGGAAATTTACAATTTTTCCGACATTTTTACTACGCGGCTTGACGGTGATGATACAGCAATCGGCAATAAAGGGATAAGTACCGTTGCGGATATTTTCCACGGTGGGGGCAATGCCGTCGATCGCAAGCAGTTTGATTTCGCCGTTTTTGAACATTTCTGTTGAAAAATAGCGGAATGTAAAGCCGAGCGCTTCCTGATCGTTGCGGTAATTTGCTACATCGTTGATGATCCCGCCCATACCGGAAAGGCGGTCTTCTTTCAAGGGCGGCATAATTGGTGTTTTGCCCATGATCTTTTCCAGCATAGTCTGACTGCCACTGCCCTGATTGCGCTGAAAGGGTTTGATTTTTCCGCTCAAACGCTTATCGATCTGCGACCAGTCGGTGATTTTACCGGCATAAATATCCCGGATTTGTTGTGAAGTAATATTTTTTATGGGATTTTTACTGTTGACAAAAAAGACGAATGCTTCTTTGGCAAAGGGAGTGATTTCATATTTCAAGCCTTTTGCCCGGGCATCTGCAATCTGTTTTTTGGAGGGTAGTGCGCTGAAAATAAGATCTGTCTCATTATCCAAAAGTCTTCGGAATGTAACATCAGAACGATTTGTGATCAGCCACTCCCATCGGGAATGTTTTTCAAATTCTTTGCGATCATACAGGGCGCGAACCACTCCGGAATAAACCGGATATAGTGCATATGCACCGTCGATTTTCGGCAAATTTTTTGAAATTTTGAATTCAGGTGCGCCATCGACCACCACAACTTTGGTTCCCGCCCGCCACGGATCATAAGCGTACCAGTTTATCCGGTCATTCAACTGCTTGAAGCGGTCTACCGTACAGTAGCGGTAAACAGGAATAAAAACCATGATCAACAGAAAGAGCAGTGCCGATGCGCCGGACCATTTCCAGAGTTTACGTACTTTGCGGAATATAAGCGCAATTGTCAAAAGTTGCAAAGAAATCAGCAGCAGCGACCAGGAAATTATCATCGATACCGGATTTACGCTTGCGAAACTGATCGCAATACCTCCCACTATCCATAAAAAAACGAGTCCGGCAGCGATGCCGCACACAAGCAGGATTTTCAAAATCAGTACAGTTTTATTCATCAGATCCCCCATTCATAAAGCAAAGAATAAGCTTCGCGCTGAAACTCTGTGAATTTTTCCTCGGAGAGCAAATTTATTATATTCAGAATTTTTTCATCGCTGATCGGCTTTTTGTCAATGAGATAACACAATTTGGATAAATCACTGCCGATGCCGCCGCTGCCGCGTTCCAAACCTTTTATGGAGATGATTTTCCGGTGTACAGAAAAGATGGTATTCTTTTTCGCTTTGATCTCAATCTTTTGTTTTTCAATAAAATCCGATAGAGGAGTGCGTTTTTTGGAGATATAAATCCGAATTCCGTAAATCCGGAGTTCCTGACACGCCAGAAATGACGGATATTCAAAATAGTAAGATTTTTCCACCCGGAACGATGTGATCAAAAATATCAGGACGATCAGCGAAATTATCGCTGTGATCCGGATCGTTTGAGACGACATCTTCATTTACAATACGCTTTCCTGTACTGCGTTGAATTTTCTCAAGTAATATATCATATCCTGCAAATATTTACAACTGCGGAGAGATGAATTGCGACAAATTTTTTATTTGCCATACAAAAAGCAGCTCCGGAAACGGGGCGAACCGTTTGAGTACAGCTTAGTAAATATGATGCATACAGCGGAACTGAAAACTTTGTTTCTGATCAGAAAAACGGTATGTATTACTATTCACCGGTTGCAATTGATCACACATAACGGCAGAACCCGTTTGCAGAAACGATTTATAAACAGGATCGTTTCTGAACAAAGATCTTTAACATGAATGTTTTGACCGGCGCAACTGTTTCCTTAGGACTTCGACCTTTACCCAAAATAGAAAAATGTCTCTCTGTTTTATTGATTTCTGTCAAAAGCACCAATAGTTGCAAAAAAGCTATTTGCCGGTTTGAAAAGGCTGAGCATCAGGAGTATATTAGTACGGACTTTTCTTAATCGCCGGAATCAGACACGAAACAGAGACAAATAATGAATAACGCAGGGACATTGCTTTTGATTCTGCTGGGGATCATGGGAATCATACTCCTCTGTGTTGCAATGCCGCTTTTGCAGACAATCATCGCGGCAGGGTGCGGTATCGGTGCAGTGTTGTTGCTTATCATAACTATCAAAAAAATATGCCGCAGTATGCAATTGAAAGAGTATTTCTGGCAAGTGATTCCCGATTGTGACAAAGATTATTTCAATTTCGGCTTTATAAGGCGCAGTCGGCACTTTCAAAAAGAACGATGCGAAAAAATACTGCAATGCGATCCGGAAAAAGGAAGAGAACTGCTTGAACTTGAAAATTATATCAATCATTCGCTTTTTGCAATCGGACTGATGTTTATGATCGCAACTGCATTTATCAGATTTTGACATTTACAGATTGAAAATCCGGAAATTTGCAGTATTGTATGTTTCAAGTTTACATTACGGGTGTTTTTATGAACTTTTTTGATTTACTTACAAGAAATATAAAAGAAATATTTTTTATTACTCTGGCAATAGTACAGTTGTTCTTCTGCGGTTGTGTGTCTGTGGAAAATTCAAACTATGCAGCTCTTAAAAAGGCCGATTTGCTTATTAAAAATGTATTCAACGGCGAAAAAATCACCAGAGATGAAGGGGCTTTTATCTGGGGAACAGAACTTGAAGATACATTAACTCCAAAGAATGAAAAATATTCAGCAGTAGGCGAAAAGGTTTCAGCTGCGATAGCACCGGTTTTCAAGCAAGACAATGTCAGTGGATTTCTGATAGAATCTTATCTTGCCGACTCCTGCCATGCAGTAAAATATGACAAAAACAAAAAGATTACGATGGATAATCCGGTTGGGGACAAATCAGTGTTTGTAAAAATACTATTCACTCCCCCCGGAAAAAAGGACAGAAAGAGTTATATCCTTGCCATTCCGGTTGATACTTGGGAAACACTTATGATCACCGCAGCCACCTTGAATGGAAAATTACTCATACCCCAACAAATTTTAGAACAAATGCAGAAAATCAGGTAAAATATGACAGCCTTCAGGAAATATTTCAATCTGATATTGATTATCTTCGGCGGAGCAATATTGTTTTCCGGCAAATCTTCTTTCGGGGATTGGTTGATGCTCTCTGCTGCCGGAACAGTCGTATTTGTGTTTTTCGGTGTGCTTTTTCTGCGGGAACGCAACTTTTTTGAACAACATCTTACCGGCGGAGAACTGGCAAAATTTCAGCAGCTTTTCCCGCTGATAAATCCGCTTGGAGTCAGAATTGCAAATTCTAAATATGATGCCATGGAAAAAGAACGCAACGAACGCTTAAAGCAAATATCCGCCAAGCGAGCAGATTTTTTTATAAACAGTGAAGCAATGCTGAGTCAACTGCTCTGGACATTTATGCTCTTTTTTATTCTTATTGTAAGTTCAGCATTAAAATCAATTAACGGATAAGGAGTTTTGCGATGATTTTCAAAGAAATAAGAATTTTGGGAACAAAGCCTTATCCCTGGCAATTGCAATAAAGATGACAGCCATCAGCAGCAGTAAAAAAGGATTGGCTTTTTTACTTCCCTTCCGTTTTGATTTACGGGTAATGGTATATTCAAATCCCAAGTTATTCAGAATACTCATAAATCTCCTTTCGTAATTATTTTTTTATATTTCCTGATAACCAGCGATATCACCAAACACGGAATCCCGATAAACAAAAATGCATTGAGCAATACAGTTGTGTAATTAATATCTCTTGAAATAACAGTGTCCTCCGGATTTTGCGGATTGATCCAACAAAAAATTTTTTTACCCTGCGGATACCGTTTTATGATTTCCTGCATTTGAGTTTTTCCGAATGAATTGTATTGATCCTTGGAACGAAAAAAATCATAGCGATCTCCGATGTAAGTTTTACCATTATATTCGTATTGATAGGTAATTTTTATACTGTAGTATACAGAAAGATCATGTTTATTGAATGATGAACTATCTCGCTTTTCCACACCGATTTCGCTGCTGACAACCGTTGCCGGTATAGATTGCCAATCGGTACTTTTCTGCACTTTTTGCAAGGGCAAATATAATTTAAAATAACTGCAAATACATCCCAGAACTATTGATAATGTAATAAAACTGATTGTTACAAATTTTGCAACTTTGAACTCAGATTTGCATTTTTCAGTATTATTTCCAGATATTTTCATGACATTATTACTCCGCAAAAATATAAAATGATTCCGGCGATAAGTAATAAAATACCGTAAAGCGCAACGACTGCAATGAGCCACTGTATCGCTTTTTTTCTGCTGTGTTTTCGGCATATGACAACAAATTGCATTATAAAAGCCGCAGCGGACCAAAGCATGATCCACCATATTGAGCATTGCAGCAAAAGAAAAAACGAAGATTCTGCATACTGCCATGCAAGAGCAATTACAGCAAACGGTACAATAGCGGTTGTGATCCACAGAATTTTATGCCATAATTTCATTGTTTTGTCCCATTTTGCAATAAATATTCGCCCCTTAACCATCATGTGAGCTATTGTTCATTATCAGTAAAAAACTTCCTCAAGAGTAATATACCATCTCCTGCAAGCAGTTACAACTGCAGTCATGATTTTACATCGTGTTTTTTCTTTATCAGAATATTGCAAATGAGAAAAATCATCCATAAAATCCACAGACCGTACAATATTGTCATTCCCAAAAAGGAGTATTGCCGGAGTTGCCACGGCAGAAAAAGCGAAACTGCCGTAACTGCGCTGAAAATAATTATCATTGCATTGTTGATCCTGCGGTATTGTTTCCAAATAAAACATAACACCGAGGGAGCTATTACCGGAATGAAAAGCAGAATATTAAAAACAATATTGGCAATATAAATATATGCCACATCACCCTCTTGTACGACAAAACTGGGCAAAGGAAAACCATAGTTGTAATGGACGCCGGAGTGTAAACTGAATGCTACAGTTCTCTTGGTAAAAAGAATACACGAGATTACTGCAATGCCCAGAAGCAGGAATAAAAGCTTATTTTTCATGTTGAGATCCTCCATACCAAGTCAACCATTTCACAGGTAATATACCATCACCCGCAGACGTTTACAACTGCGGAAAGGCAATTTCTGCGTTTACAGGGGCGTGTCGCAGCGGTTGCTGCAAAAGCCGGATGAAGCATCCCGTTGGCATCATCTTTGCAAATTTGTTGCAAATAAAAGAAAATCGCAAATTGAAATCCATCTTGCCGATGCTATATTACATTGACGGCGTCTGATTTGCAATATCAACCGAACGGAATGTGCAAGGATTTAATGATATATTCATGTTTCCCTGAAAGAGTTAAATCTAATAAACCGATTGAGTGATTACACGGAGACAATGCTAATGTTAAAAAATATAACAAGCGATTTTAAAAAATACAGGCGATGTTTACACTCTGTTTGGAATGATTTCACTCATCGCTTTGATGTCGATCAGGACTGGGATTTGTGTGACCTTTTTGCAGATATAGGTTGCAGTATATTTGACATATACATTGCTGAAAAATTCAATATTCCGCAGGGGCTAAAAGCAAAACAGTATCAGCATCGTATGTGCCCTGTAAAAGAGATTCTTGTAAAACCGCAAAAAGGAGTATCCGGTTACTGTTCTGACAATATCAATTATTGGGTCGAATACGATTATATATCAAGCAATGAGTATTTCTATTGGGTCGATTTTTACGATTTTGATATTTCCGATGCAAATAGGTCTTTCAAGTATGTGTTGGTACAAAACACAAAAGGACAGCACTTTATTTTTGAGGCCTCAAAAGTTAGGATATTTTTGAGGTCTCAAAAGTTAGGATAATTGGTGCCATTCTATGTAAGAGACTATCCATCTTTTATTTACAATTAAATTATTCTCTTTTCGTTGCTCTGAAACGTAAACCTCATGTCCGAGTCGTGCACTCTATCTGATATTTTTACACAAACTCCGCAACCTCGCTCACTCTTTCCAAGCTCAGCAGAGGTTTCTCCGAGAACTGGACCGAGCAACGGAATTTGTTACGCATAGCATGAAGACTGCAAAAAGCAAATAAGCGCATCAGGAGTAATCCAGGTGTGCTTTTTATTTTTATGGTTTGCTGTTTGCTCAAATTTCCGGTAATAATTCTTTGCGTTTAAGGAGGATTTGAGAGGGGTCAAGTCCCCCTCTAAATCTGTAAAAGTTATAGGATTTGGCTGTTTTAGAGGTTTCGACTCATTTCAAGCGGGTCGGATTACAGGTTTCAGAAGTGGCGGTTGGCGAAACTTCTGCCACTGTGGGTTTTAAGATATGCTTCAAACGCATAGGCTTTTTCCATTGATGAAAAAGCAATGGCTGT
>JAZRNP010000143.1:0-2843 GCA_045648225.1 Victivallaceae bacterium
TGACTGTTTTTCGGGGCATTTTGCGTTTGTTTCGGAGAAAAAGTCCTGTTTATTAAGCAGAAAATTTTTCTCTGTTTTCAAAAACGCTGAAAACAGAGATGTTTTCGCAGATTAACGAAGCGGTAAGCATTTTTCACTAACTTGCAACCATTTTGAGCTTGAGAGACATTTTCCGAACAATTAAAACAACCCCGACCATTTTTTATTTTTACAAAAAGCGTAAGGAAACAGTGTGTTACTTTTCAAAGCCGGGATTATCGCATATCCGGACTTTTCCGCAGTGGCAGGTCGCCGCCTGCGGTGAATCCGGGGTGGTAAAACAGTATCCGGCGTTTGGATTGGGAATAAACGTATATTCTGTATCAAGTTCAAAACTGTTTCCGGAAATTTCTACCTCATTGGCGGACATTACCGAAATCAGCGGACGGTGCGCCGAGCGGAAACGATTGTTTTTCACGATAATTGAACCATGATAAAAATAATTTTCCGCAAGCGTTGACAATTCCGGGAAAACTGCCAGCGGCTCCTGGGTCGCACCGTGGGCGTAGTAATTGCAGTTGTCAAAGAAATTGTTTTCAATTACCGCAGTAGTGACAGGACCGGATTCATACCAGAAACTGAAGTCCCCGGAAATGAAAACTCCCGCACTTGACGAGTGAAAACGGCAATCGGCAATTTTGACACTGTTCATGCCCGAAGCCAGCACCCCGCGCCCGCAAAGCGGTCTGCATTCGGTATTGACCACCTCCAGATCCGCCATTGTTTCCATGATCAAAACGGGATCACCCTGCACAAATTTTTCCGGGAGTTCGCTCTCGTCAAAATCGACGATGACAAACGCTTTATTAACCGGAGTGACTTTGGAAATTTTTATCTCTGCATAAGGTTTGCCATCCTTGCGATCAAAGAGCTGCATAGTATCTCCGGCATGGATATTGAAGATGCCCTGCTGCTGGAAGTGTCCGGCTTCCAGATAATACATCTTGCCTCCGGGGATACGGGATTTGAGTTTGCGGAAAACACCGTGGACATTGATCGAGTCATCAAGCGTACCGGAAAATTTACAATTGGCGATTTTTATTTTCCCCCGGCAATCGGTGATGTGCAGTGCATCATCAGATGCGGCGGTCCGGCGGAAACTCGGAGTCACTGCCACGCTGTCAAAGGTGCAATTTTCGCTGTTCTGGACAAGGAACCCCATTCCTGCGGCATGATGGACGGTGACATTAAAGAATTCGATATTCACGCAGTTATCGCAAACGATACCGGGGCAGAGGCGCAATTCGTGTTTGACCATAAAGGCATCGGTTTTGACATCGGCGAAACGGTCTTCCACTCCGACGAGTCCATCGCAGAAAAGAATTTCTTTATTGGGAATTACGATACATCTGGCATCAAAAATCTGTTCACATTTTTCCCGGTCATAACAATAGAATCTCAAACGCTTATTCATATTGTTGTAGATGTCATCGGTGAAGATCATCTCTCCATTGCGAACTTGATGAATACCCGCAAATCGGAACCAGGCGATGCCGTTTTCGCGTTTTACCAGATCGGCGTCGGAAACGAAGGAATCTTCAAAGTCGATCGTCAAGCCTTCCACTTTCAAATTGCGGCAGTTGAAAGCGCACAAGGGCGAAATGCGACCGTGGAAAATGAATTTGGCATTTTCGCCGCGAATGGTGAAATCATCCACATTTTCCAGCAGTACAGCGATAGTTTTCTGCCCTTCATCGTTGTTGGAAAAGTAACAATATCTGCTGGAACATCCTTCAGCATAAAAGTGATATTCGCCCTGCGGGAAACAGAGAATTTTATCACTTTCAAGTGCCGCTTTTATCGCCGGGATCAACGCCGTTGAAACGTTTTCACCCTGCAGAAAGTCAGTAATATAAATCATTTTAATCCAATTCCTTCAATCCCTGGCTGGCATAAGCACGGAATTCGTACACCCGTGCGCACGGATCACCGTTGGTCGCCGTGATCACCAGCCGCATTTTATCGGCGGCAACCGGTCCAAAAGTATGTAAACAGCGTCGCTGATGGTTGCTGCATACTTTGACTAAAGTCTGCCATGTTCCGTTCTGCTGATATTGTATTTCATAATCTTTGACACACTCTGCCGGAACGCCGCAATAGCAGGGTTTATCCAAATTGGTATCAAAAATAATTTCAACTTTATCAATGGTTTTGGCAGATTTGAAATCAAGTTCAAGCCACTGCGGCATTCCAGGAGCTGAAATCCACATATTGACACTATCTGCATTGGCGCGGGCGATACCGTTGACCGCATTGGCAGCCGGATATCCGCCCAGCGGCGGAACGGTTTCAAAACACCAGTTGTCGTTGTTGAGATAACAGCCGTCAAGTTTCTTGGTCAAACCGGGCAAATAACGGCGGTGCAATGCAACTGAAACTCCCGTGACCTGCGGCAGCCGGACGGAATAGCGTTTACCGGAAACTGTCGGAGCATTGAAGTTGAATTCAACCATATTTTCAACGATTTGCGCCTTTGCCGAAGCAATAACTTCTCCATTTGCATCAAGCAGTTCAGCATCCAGAAAATCTGGCGCATTCTCATCGGTTTCAAGTTTGACTCTGACCGTTTCAAGAATATTGTCCGAAGCGATGAAATATTGTTCCCGACGACGGTCGGCAGGCGGTGTATCGCAGGGATCTTTGGTCGTTTTCGGAGGAGCGATCAAAGGTTCAGAGGATGTCGCTTCCGGCATCGTGAGCGTAAATCCGCTCGAAGCGGAAACTCCGGCATCGATACCTTTGATCGCTATCGGCAGGATCGGCAGCACTGAATCGTCTTCTGCCAGCATTTTCTGCAGTTCGCT
>JAZRNP010000144.1:0-3764 GCA_045648225.1 Victivallaceae bacterium
CTACCACTGCTCCACCCCGCAACGTTATTTGGGTTACTTCTCCTAATATATCACCGATACCGGAATTTTTCAAGCCGCTTTTGAAAAAAATAACTCTTTTATCCGCCCCCCCTATTCAGGGCAAAAAAAAACTCCCCGGTAACGGAGAGTTTTTTCACGCAAGGACAACAATTACTTGTTGGCTTTGTCCCAGACTTCTTTCTTAACGAAAGCGGTCAGGTTGCGGCCATCTTCGGTTTTGCCTTTGAAAGCATAGCTGGTGCGGCTGCCCTTGGTGTAGGTGACGCATTCGGTAATTTTGGTGGTTACAGACTTTTTGCTTTTGACATCATAGAAAGTGTGATCCATTTTTCTCTCCTTAGCATTAGAACCATTGTAAAATTAAACACTTACATTTTACGCAACAAAGATATTATACTCAAAAAAAATCAATTGTCAAGTGTTTTTTATCATAAATGTGAAAAAAAAATGATTTTTTTCAACATTTCCGCTATTTTCAGCAAATTCCCGGACAAAACATGATGCAAATCGGCACTTTAAAATTCTGCAAAACACCCTCCGGTTCCAGAAAAATTATTGCAGAACACTCTCCTTGATACCGTTGATAACCATCTGAATTGCCACACCGGAGATGATCAAGCCGGTAAGACGGATCAACGGACCGGTGAGGTGAAGCCGTTCCAATACCCGGCTGATACTACCGGAAAACAGCATCAATGCGAAATTTACAAAAATTCCAATGAAAAGCGACAAACTGACCGACAAAGCTCCATACTGGGCGGCATTACTGATTCCGGCGGCGATAATACCCGGCCCGGCAATCAGCGGCGTTGCCAGAGGAATCAACGAAAGATCGGTAAAATTGACTCGTTCCTGATGTTCATCCCGATTCAAAAAACGTCCTTCCCGGATGGCGACCCATCCGATGAAAAAAAGCACGATACCGCCGGTGATCTTGAGAGAATACAATTCCACCCGGAAAATCTTACTCAGCACCATTTCTCCGAATGTTGCCATAATTATCAGCATCAGCAGTGCCGCAGCAGAAGATTTCCACGAAAGTTCAAAAATCTGCCGCCGGGAAAGCGCAGGCTCATAAGTGGACAGAAACATCACCTTGCTCGCCGGATTCAGCAGCGCAATAAAATAGAGGGCATTTTCAATGATTGCTGTAAAATTCAGTTCCATTTAAGAATTTTCTCCTATAAGTTTTCCGGCCTGTTTCAGCCGGTCAGTTTCCCATATTACTCCGTAAATTATGACGGCAAATGCAAATATTGCCAGCAAAAGAATGAACCATTCACCATATTTCACAAACGGGGCACTGA
The DNA here is from genome assembly GCA_045648225.1 of Victivallaceae bacterium. Taxonomy (GTDB): domain Bacteria; phylum Verrucomicrobiota; class Lentisphaeria; order Victivallales; family Victivallaceae; genus UBA1784. The sequence continues at coordinate 1,329 of JAZRNP010000144.1, forward strand.
TCTGACCGGTTCGATATACCGGAACTTCGACCACACCGCAAGCCCGTTCCCGGAGCAATTCTGGACGGGGAGCCGACGAACCGATATAACCGGTGAATTCACCCCACGCAGTCACCATCCCCGAACCGCCATTATTGCCGCAGCGGATCATCGGAAGACCGCTTTCCACGCACCGGATGACCGCATTGGCCAGATGCTGTTCCGGTTCACTGCTCCGGGGATACCAGGCATCGTTGGAAAGCACGATCAGCAGATCACTGCGGCGCAGTGCAAAACGCCGGATCAGATAGCCGAATACCCCTTCGTAGCAAATGGCGATCGATGCCCGGATATCCGGACAAATATTCAGCGGTTCAAAATTGTTCCCGGGAGCGAGATCCCGTCCCATATCGACAGCGTTGATAAGGGCTTCCGGCAGATATTTGCGAAATGGCACATATTCTCCAAAAGGGACCCGGTGGATCTTGTCATAACGCCCTACGCTTTTCCGGTCAGCAGGAAACAGCAAGGCACTGTTGGTGACCTGCCAGTTTTCCGCAGTGGAACCGGCTTTGAATGCCAGCATCCCGGCTAGCAGCGGCATTTTCAGTTCCCGCAGCAACGCAGAAAATTCCCGGCGGAAAACGCTCCCGGCATACCCACCGCTGTTAAGCGGAATCGGCACCGCACTTTCCGGCCAGATGATAATATCCGGATTTTGAGCGGCAACTTTGCGGGAAAGATCGACACATACTTCAATTGCTTCAAGAACCTCTTTTTCGCTGGCATGGCGGCGTTGAGAAAGATCACATTGGATCAATCCGGCCCGCAGCTGTTTTTCCGGGGTGATTTTTTTCAATTCAGAAATCCGGAAGAAACCGTACCATGACGCCAGCAGAAACAGCAGCAGCACCGGAATCGCCTGAATGATCCCCTTTTTACGGAAACAGAGCAAGCCGTAAATTGCACTGTTGCACCACGCAATCAGAAACCCGATACCGTAACTGCCGGTCACCGCTGCGATCTGGATCAAATACAAATTGCGCCACTGGGTGACACTGAAATCGTTCCAGACAAACAGCCGGGAACGGGTCCATTCTATCAATGTGAACAAGACTGCCGCCGTCAATGAAAACAGCAACACCCGATACCACGGCAACGCAGCTTGGAGATATTCGTTTTTTTTGCGGGCATTCCACAGCAATTTTTCCGGAGGAAAGAGCATCCATTCCCGCAATTTCGGAAGCAGTGCCGCCCAAACTGCCGGCCAGAGTGCCATAACCGGAGCCAGCGCATAGGGAACGAACCACTCGATTTCACGCAAAAACTGATAACTGAAAAGTGCCCAGCCCAATCCCCAGCACCAGCCGCTGAGCAACGAAAATTTCCATTTAAAACTGTTCCCGCAATGCAGCACCGGCAAAAGCGAAATGAATACTGCAAAACTCCAATTCAATGGCGGTAATGCCGCTGCATAGAGAGCTCCGCCGGCGAAAGAAGCCGTAAGCCAGACGATTCTGCGGGCAATCGAAATTTCCCATGCCTGATTTCTTATTTTGATCATAGCTGCTCACAATCCGGTCGGGCACTCGGCAAAACAAACCTCGATGCCGAATTTGGTCTTAATATGTTCCATCAGGGCCCGGGGGCCGGTGGTTTCACTGGCATAATGTCCGAGGGCGATCACGGCAACTCCGGTTTCCAAAGCAGCATGATGCATGATGTGTTCCATCTCTCCGGTGATTAGCAGATCACACCCGGCTGCAGCGGCTTCAAAAATTGAATCGATCCCACCGCCGCCGGAAACGACAGCAGCTCTACTGCATATCCGGCTTTCATCACCACGGACCAGACAACTGTTTATACCGAGAGCCGCCATCAGAATATCGGCAATGGCTCTCACGCTCTTTTCACCGGGAACAACTCCGGCAAAACCGATATCAACACCGTCATAATTGAAAAATTTTTCTCTCTCCTGCAAGCCGATCATATTGCTCAGCACCACATTATTGCCCAATTCAGCGTGGGCATCCAGCGGCAGATGGGCTGCATACAGCGATATTCCATGGTTAAAAAGAACCGCAAAACGCCGTGCATCGATCCCGGTCCAGCGTTTCAAACCGCCGCCCCAGCTCAAACCATGATGAACAAACAGAAAATCTGCTTTTTCTTTTGCCGCAAAATCAATAGTCTGCTGACAACCATCCACGGCGAATGCGATTTTGCGCACGACCGCATTTCCTTCGATCTGCAGACCGTTGTTGGAAACATCTCCGGAAAAATCCCGGAGAGCCAACAAATTATCAAGATATTTTACCAATTCATCTCTTTGCATATATTTCACCATATTGAACCGCGGATAAAAAAGTTTTCCAGTGCCGTTTTCCAGTGCGGCATGGCAGGCAGATTGTGCTGACGCAGCAATTCATTGTCCAGACAGGAATATGCCGGACGGGG
>JAZRNP010000145.1:0-1999 GCA_045648225.1 Victivallaceae bacterium
CAAGCAGATCAAAGATGATGGTTATGCGGTTTTCAACCGCGGCTATCGCCTCTGTATTGTCGGTAAAACTCCCCGTGGTGTTCTCAACGGTGTTCACCGTTTCATTTTGAACCACACTGATTTTATCTGGGTGCGTCCTTACAAGGAACTTGCCAACTTCACCTTTGATTCCAATTTGAAATTGAGCGTCAAAGATCATGTTGACAATCCGGTTTTCCGTCTGCGTGCCTGGCTCGCCAATGCCCGTATTGCCCAGTACAGCGAAGAATTTTTCATGTACTGTGTCCGCAACGGTATCAACTATCTCCCCGGCGCAGATGAACCCGGTATTCGCAGCCGTTATGCTGACAACGGTATGTTTGTCGAATTCGGCGGCGGTCACAACATGAGTTCCCGCTGGCTGCCCAAAAAAGTTTTTGCCGAAAAACATCCGGAATATTATATGCAGATCGATGGCAAACGGGTCACTGTCGGCCGGGTCCAGCTCTGCTATGCCAATGAAAAAATGCACGAAGCATTTATCGACAATACCCTGAAGATCGTCAAAGATCTTCCGGATTTCTACAATTGCATCAACATTATGATCGACGATACTCAGAGTTTCTGCGAATGTGAGTTGTGCATGAAGCCGATCAAACTGCCGAATGGAAAAATGCTGGAACGCAGTCACAGTGCCTTCAAATCCACCTTGTTCTTCCTTTTCCTCAACAAGGTCGCCGCAGCGGTCGACAAAGCCCGTCCCGGCATGAAGATCAAATGTTTCGGTTATTTCTTCACCGCCACTCCGCCGGAAATCCCGGTTGCCAACAACATCCGTATCAGCTTCTGTCCCTACGTCCGCAATGACAAAGAGACTCTCCATGGTGCCAGCAACGCCAAATGGCTTGAACGTACCGTGAAATATGCTTCCATGAGCCCCTCGGTCATGTGGCGTGAATACTACTTCTCCGGTGCCGGTTTCCCGCGTGCGCAGGCCAACATCATCGCTCAGGATCTGCGTTTTATTTCCAAACTCGGCATCAAGGAGGTCACTTCGGAACACGGCTGGGGTGACCGCCCCGGTATGCGGGTAAAACATCCGCTCAAAGAGGTGGACTTCTTCAATATCACCGGTATCGAATTCTGGACCATCACTCAGCTTTTCTGGAATCCCAATCAGGATCCCGATCAGCTGCGCAGTGAATATATCAAGCGCGTCTATCGTGAAGCTGCTCCCGGAGTGCAGAAATTCTACAAACTTCTGCGTGACAGCTGGCTCAACGACCCGACCGCCAGCGCATTCAATGATGACTACCGCCGTTCGATGGGACGCTATGTCATCAGCAAAAATTTGACTGAGCCCTGCCGGGCCGCACTTGCTGAAGCCGCCAAAACGGTGAAAAATCCGGTTTCCGCCCGTCAGCTCGCCCAGCTTACCGGAACTTTTGAAAAATGGCTGAAACTTGCCGCCGCAACCGCCGCTCCGGAATATAATGTTCCCCGGGGCGAGGTCAAAGGTTTCCCCGGATTTGATTTCAATTCCGGCGTCTGGGCAAAAGCCAAACCGCTCACTCCCATGTGCAGAATGGGTACCCGGGAACCCGCCGCTGAAGATACTCTGGTCAAAATCGTTCACGACGGACGGACGATGTATATCGCCATTCAGTGCAAAATGCCCGAAGGTAAAACCACCGCCAAACCGGATATTCCCATGAGCAAATGGCCCAGCGGTGACCACGTCGAACTTTTCCTCGGACGTCGCACCGGCGGTTATAATTTGATGGTCTACAATACCTACGCCAACTCCACTTCCAGCCGCTACGATGCTTTCTGTACCGACGGCAAATGGAATGGCGAATGGGATGTCAAGACTCAGTTCAAAGATGGCGAATGGCGTTCTGTTGCCATCATACCGTTCAAGACGCTCGGCTTTGTCATTGAGCAGAGCAACCGCATGAGTGCTCTCATTTACCGGGTGTTGACCAAACGCACCAACACCGACCGCAGCCGTCACTTCTCC
>JAZRNP010000146.1:0-18962 GCA_045648225.1 Victivallaceae bacterium
GATGGCAAAAAATAAAGCCAACTATCTTATGGTCTGGATGGAATACTATGATCGCATGGATGAGAAAATAAAAGAATTCGCCGCTGTGCGCGGCATTATTATCGAAAGCGGTCACCATAACTTCAACTACCTTATCCCACCGGAAAAATACCGAAAAGATCATCCGGATTTTTTTGCCGATACCGCTGCCAACCGCCGGAGACAGCTCGCCGGAATGCCGGAAGTTTCCCGGCAGCTTTGCACCACCAATCCGGCATTGCGTGCTGAACTGGTCAAAAATTTGCGTCAATATCACAAAGACCATCCGGAAGTCACCTATCTCGGACTCAATCCGAATGACGGTTTCGGCTGGTGCGAATGTGAAAACTGTTCCAAACTTTATGATCCGTCCCGCCGGGGCGAAAGCTACTGCCGTTCGGAAAAATATTACCCGGCCAACCGGATCTTCAACAATCTGGTCAGCGAAGTCGGCGGAAAACTCCACGCCGCTTCTCCGGAAACGGTTCTGAACTTTTTTGCCTATGTCAACTATGCCACTCCCGCCCCGGAATTTAAACTCTCTCCGGGAATCGCCGTTCATCTGGCTCTTTACTGGCGTTGTATCAATCATGCGATAGATGATCCGTCCTGCGGGATAAATTCCGGTTATTTCCGGGATATTCTGGCATGGGAAAAGGCCAAGTCCGGGGGATTTTTCAATATCTATGAGTATTTCATGGGAATCAATTTCTATCTCTCGGCACCGATGATCCATTTTGAAAAGATGTTCCACGAATTTGAACTCTATTTCCGGCATCATGTCGATGGGGTAACCACTCAATTCTGGAGAGAACACTGGAGCGTTTACGGCGCAAACTATTACTTTATGGCCAAAGCTGCCCGGGGTGAAGATGCGACCGCTGCCATTGAACGCTTCTACAGGATCCGCTTCGGTAAAATGGCGGATAAAGCCGCCGGATTTTATGGCAAACTGCAGGAGATCCTGAATCGTCTCGGTTCCTGCCATATTCCCCATCTGGTCTCATTCTTGAGCCGTACAACCATCGGAGAACTGCTCGCTTTGCAGGCGGAGGCCGCCGAAATCAGCTCCAACTGCGATCTGCTTCCCGGTAAGGCATTCTCCGTCTGGATCGAATACCTTGTCCGTTTCAAGAAATTCTACGATGACAGCCGTACTGCTCTCAACAAAGAAGATGAGGTGCGGGAATTTCTCAATTGGATTTATGCACAAAAAGAGTATCTGCTCTTTGCCTATCCCAAATTCGATCTATTTTTCAAACAGTGGTTTGATGATCTTGCCAAAGAAAAAAACTGGCGTTATTTTGATGAAAACGATTGGCGGGCCGAAGATGTCCGCCACCCGATAATTGCTCCGGAGGTATGAACAGTATGAATTTTGACGTTTTTTTGAAAGTTGTATTGGCAGTCATCGAGACTTTTGCTTTCTTTGCGCTGGGTGGATTTGCGGTTGAACGCAAAATGTTTTCCACTGATTCACTCAAAGGATTCAGCCGGTTTGCGATCAATGTGCTGACTCCGTTTCTGGTCTTTTCCAGCATTGCCGGGAAATTCACCCGGGATGATCTTCAGACAGCGTGGATCTTTCCGGCATTGGGTTTTATGATGATCGTCTTTCACGCTGTTTGCGGCAGAGTGCTGCTGCCGCTGCTGCGCAACAAGAGCCCGGAACGGAAAGCCACCTTTATGCACATGGCTGCGGTGAATAACTTCATCTATCTGCCGATCATTATCATCGGTTACATTTTTCCGGGAAAAACCGTGGCTGCTCTGCTTTTCTGCAGTGTCGGTTCGACCTTCGGACAATGGACCGTCGGTATTGCAGTCATGGCCGGAAATGATTTGAAAAAATTGTTGAGAAACCTGATCTCTCCCAACAGTATCGCTGTTTTGATAGCTGTATGTTATTTGCTGCTGCCATGGAAATTGCCTGCCGGAATAATCGATTTTACTTCCCGTATCGGTAATCTGGCCATCCCGCTCTGCCTGATTCTGATCGGAGCTTCCGTCTGGGCTTCCCGGGCCAGATGGACCGCTCATTTGCTTGACCTTTTTTATACCACGGTGGTGCGGATAGTGGTGATCCCGATTTTTACCCTGCTGGTGTTGAAATTGATCCCGCTCCCGGAAACTGCCCGTAATCTGGCTCTGGTACTGGCGGTGATGCCCGCTTCCAGCGGAAGCGTTCTCATCGTAAGAGAATACGGCGGAGATACCGATTTTGCCGGACAACTTATTTTGAGCACCACTTTGCTGGGCCTGATCACCATGCCGGTGCTGCTTGCGTTTGCTTTGTGATTCAGAATAGTGCCGGGCGGGGACAGCATCCCCGGCAGTTATGAATTTTGCCGTGAAATCAATTTCTGAAAATCGCTTCACTTTTATTAAGAAAAACTCAGAATCACTCCTTTTTGCCCATGTCCAAATTTATGAATGGCAGCCACGGAATGTATGATCTGGGATTGTAATTGAGCAAACCAAGTTGAAGAAACCCTCCCGTATTAAACATTCCAATTTGAATGCCGCTGTTATGGGTGGAAAAATTTCCAACCCCTATCTGCAAACCATAATTATGTTTTACAAGGTTGACAAGTGAAATGGTCAATAAATAATTTGTTTCTGTGCAAATCGTTAAGCCGCACTGCAAAAAATAATTTTTATTTACCACGGATATCGGAGCAAAGGATATAACAGCAGATTTCTGCAGCAGTCCCAAACCGCCCAATGAAATAAATGTGTTTACATTGCCATCATAGAGTTGACAGTTTTCAAAAAATCCAATTCCGACCTGTAACGGCGCAAAATCGACATTTGAAATCAAATATAAAGGACAGGGTGGTTTAAACAGTGGTGAGCAGCTGATTTCAGCGGAGAGCAGTCGGAGCGTAGTTTACGCAAAAGCGCGACAAATCTGTGTGAGAACAGTATAAAATCAACAATCCAAAGTGTGCGGTCTCGTGCGCGCGAGCGTGAGAAATAAAGAGCCCCGGGGTACAATATGTACTCAGGGGCATTTTTTATTTAACGATCTTTAATCCTTCCGGAAGGTTTCCCAGAAGCGGTATTTCCGGACGGTAAAGCCGTGGTGCGCCGGAGAAAGACGGCTCCCATGTTGCGAGTTCAGTTTCCTGATTGCGCATGATAAGCTGACCGTCGATGATATTTTGGACGGTTTCCGTGATGAGACGAACGCCCATCGGGAAAAGGTCCCTTCGCCACAGTGAACTGGCGCTGTCACCCGGGCGCACGAAGCAGTAGTCCTGGGCGGCGACCGGTCCACCGTCCACAGTATCGTTGAGCCATAACACGGTGCCACCGGCGACCTTATCCCCCATGCGAATCGTCCACTTTACAGTGGATCAATCTTGCATGGCGTTAAACATTAGCGTCAAAAACTCAAAGAGCAGTCCAAGTCGGAGAATCTGGAGGACCTGGAGGATCTGGAACATCAACTGGAACAATAGCTTTCAACAACTCAACAAATGTTTTTGTTACATACCGTATGCGCCAGTATGCAATTATCTTTAAAACCATATAGAGCAACAACAACCATGTCAATAAACAACGAACAACACAGTCTTCAAAATTAAAAAACAGAGAACTGCACATAAGTACAATCATGCAAACAAGAGTAATATATGGCTTTTCCAATATAACCGGCGAAAGCTTTGAATAAAACCTGTAACTACTCCAAGCTTTTGTGAGTCGATTATATTTTTTTACAATATTCTCGGGATCATCATTTGCTCGAAAAAAAGATCTGCATATCTTTTTTATGTCGGTTTGATTTGTGTCAACAAAATCTTGCGCAACAATTCCACGCCAAAGTGAAAATCCCTCAAAAACGACAAATATTTGAACTAATGTTTCAAACGGCAACCCCACACCGAGATCCATAATTAAACCTCTTGCTGCTTGGAGCGACTGTGATCAAGAATGTTCCAAACATGATCAAAAAACTCAATCAACTGCGCAGCCTTTTCCTTACCGTTGCAACAAACCTCGGCATGAACATCAGCACCCTCGGCAATATTTTTTTCATGCGCATTTTCAAGGCGATACATTTTTTCATCAACAACCATGAAATGCTTTAGAGGAATATGTCCTGCATATTTAGCCGGAATATAGTCAAAAGAATCTTTGTTTTTAATTTCTGAACAAATTTTCTCAATGTCACTATTTTTATTACCATCCGCAGTGATAATTCGAATTGAACCATTATTTTCTTTAAGACGAAGGGCTGTTTGTCTTAATAATGCGCACATGCCTTGGGTCGGAGTTACATCGACAAAACTTCCTGACAAAACAATAATCGTTTTTTTTGCATTTTCCAAAAAACGAGTAACAATATGGCTCGCATGTTCCGTACTGAAATTACCAAAAACCTCCGTCGAATCATGCTCGATATTGTAATCAACCATTTCAGCATAACTCTTAAATCCCATTCTCAAAAATCTCCCTGCTTATTTTCAAGATACCATGCTCATTCAAAAAAATATAATGTTCCATTTTAGATAATATATACTGCATATTGCATTTTTCCAAATCAATTTTGCTTTGCGCCATTAAAAAATTAATGTTTTTTAATACTTGAAATTTATTTAAAACAACTCTGGCTCGTCAAAAAATAATCCATTCATTATGTGTTCAGGATTGTCATCATGATTTTATATACAGAAGCAATGCTGCATTGTGATCACGCGGGCGAATCAGTATTTTACGCTCAAAGGATTGTGTGTAAACTTATAAAAAAGAGGGCTGCTGCAAACCTTTTGAAGTATCTGCAACAGCCCGGGGGATGGGGGGAGAGGTTAAAACGGCACATCTTCCATGCGCGACTTTTCATACTCCAAACGGAGTTTGATTGCTTCGATCGCCTTGTGCATATCGCGTTTGTCAAGGCCGTCAAGGCAGGTGAGATCATCCAGTTGCACATTGGCAGCGCGGTGGATAAAGCCGCAGCACCATGCGCCGGAACGCTCTGCTGAATCAAGAAAAGTTTGAAGTTCATTCCACAGTACCCAGAAAAAGCGGGCGCTTCTGGAGTGCGCCGTGCCCATGCTGCGCAGCCGGGAATAGACCTTTTTGCGACCGCTTTCGTCCAACTCCCTGGAGCTGGCAACACCGGCAGTTTCGGCAAGAAGCGCACGATAGCGGATGTCTGAAATGCCCAGCCGTTTCTGTTCAATTTTGAGTGCTGCTATTTTCATTTTGTTCCATGACTTCAGTAACTCTTTTATGCAATTTTGCTTCCCGGGAAACTGCGTTGAGATAACTCTTTTTCAGGCAAGCCAAGTCCCAGGCTTTGGCAAATTCCGGGTCTTTTTCGCATAACTTTTTTACGCCTTCATTTCCGCGTATTCTGGCGATTGATGCCAGAATGCGTTTTCTTATTTTGTCAATTTCCTCATTCACCTGCCTGGTATGGTCCGGGGGGAAGATACCTTTTTTAAGCCTGACATTTTTCAGTTTATCATAAACCTCAATATAGGCTTGAACTTTCGGAGAAAAAACCGGAGTAAGGAAAGTTTTATCCATAATCACTCCTCCGGCCAGACGCCGCCGGATTCACGCCACTGGACGGCAAGTTTGAGATCGCCGACTTGCATTTCCCGGTCGCTCTGCTTTGCCCATTCGGAAGCGCGGCGCAGATCTTCAAAGAGGGTGCGCAGTTTGCCGTCCCGTGCGGAAGCGGTCTTATAGGCAAGTTCCACCAACCGCTGCGGAGGATTCGGAGTAAAGTTGCGAACGATATCTTCGACCTCGCTTCTGAATATCTTATTGGGGATGGAAAGTTCATATTTTATGCGGCCGCGGAACTGTTCAAAATAGTCAGCAAGGCGACCGTTTTTCATCTCCTTCAAATATACGTCAGTGAAGATCATCACCACGGCGCAGCCGCAAATGTCGTGCAGATCGCGCAACAGCTCGATTGCGCTGGTTCCATTGGAGTTTGCCCGGGGGACAAGGTGACCGGCTTCATCGACCATGATGACATTGCGAGGAGTGAAAGCTTTGAAAAGGCGTTGCTCCAGTTCCGGAGTTTTGTGTCCATTGGTGCCGATGCCGCATGACGCACACAGCATGGTGACGATCTGCCGCCGGGTGCAGCCGGAAGGGACGCGGATATAGCGGGTGCGGCCGTGGTTGTTTTGGCGCGCCCAATACTGCGCGGTATAAGTTTTACCGCGTCCGGTGGGGCCTTCCACGCTGATCATGGCTGAATACTTAGCGGCGTAATCAAACGCTTCCAGCAGCCGCTTTACGACCACTGTTTCGACGAGCGGCATTTTTGCACTTGCGCGCATTTTAAGCTGCATGATCGCGGCGCAAAAAGTGTCAAGCTCACCGTCATACCGGCCGGTGAACACTTCATAGATGAAGCTGTAATCGTAGCCGACTTGCCTTGTCAGTTCTGTTTTGCTGTTTCCAAGAACATCAAAGGTATATCCCCAGAGCCACTCCAACAGTTCCTGCTCTTCTTCCGTATATCGTTTGATACCGGCGCGAAACATATTGAGCCCGATATTGATGATGTCTCTGGACATGCCCGCTTCCGGAGCGGGATTGTCAGCGGAGTGCCGGTAAATTGTAGTGGCACTTCCTGCGGTTCTGGTGTTACTCATAATCTTCTTCTCCCTGATTATTGTTTAACATGAAATTGTGAAAACTGGTAATATCCGGTTCATTGTCGTGGTCGTCAAATTGTATGGTACCACACAAATTTTCAGTGTGGTTCTGTATGGTACCACACAGTTTTTCAGCTGAAACATCCTGATGGTCGCCTTCCGGATCAAACACGTCCGTACTGGGCGCGATGCGTTTATAGTCGTGGCTTTTGCCTTTGATGGTACGCATTGAGCCGCGCTTGATGAACTGGCTGTCCGTTCCGATGGAGAGCAGCAGTTCGATGGCACTTGCACCGTGGAGACCGCCGGTCAGGGTTTGGAGCTGCGAAACCATCTCCCGTCTCTGCTTATTCTGCCGGGCAAGCTGTTCATTGAGAAGCTCGCGTTGAACGGTATCGTCTCCGGCGATGGCGTGAACAGCTCTCCGGGTGCGGGCGATACCGATGAATGAGCCATTATCTTCGCAGAGCAGTACCATTTCCGGATCAAAGGGGTTGGCTTTGATGAGTACTTTTTCTCCGACATGGACATCGTCGGAAAAGTAACGGCGGTTATTGTAGAGCACTGCCGGTCCCCGGCTGACCTGCCGGATGCCGACCGGCAGTAAGAAGGCCAGAGCGATTTGCTGCGGAGTGAACTTGCGGACATCGGTATTGCGCAAGTTCCAGATTTCGGCAGGCGACTTTCCCTGGTGGATCGTGCCGCCTTTGGGGCGATTGACGTAAGATTCCAGCCAATCGGTAAAGATCTGGACGAAACTTTCCAGAGTCGGAAGTTCCATAACATTCTCTTTTTTGTCAAAGTAACTCGCCGCATCCGGACGCTCCAGCGGATTGGATCCGAGATAGTCGGGGAAAAACTTGTCAAAGGTTTTCATCATATCGCGGAAAAACCGTTCCACCGTTTTCGCCCGGGCATTGAAAGGACGGGCGTTGGTCAGAGTGATGCCGAGTTCTTTGAATATGCTGTGCTCATACTTGCCGACCTTGAGCGGAGTGGAGAATCCCTGCTTGCAGTAATCTTTGCCGTTGTCGAAGTAACACATCGCCGGGACCTGTCCGCCGCTGCGGCAGATGCAATCCAGAAGAGTCCGCATCAGAGTGTCGGCATTGACCGGATTGACGGTAATTGTCCACCCGGCGGGCATCCAGCTGCGGGCATCCATCAGACAAGCAATCGAGGGGCGCACGGCGACCCACTTGCCGGGCTCCACTTCGCACCGCACGCGGGTATCAAAATCGCGGGAGTCACCGATCAGCAGCTCTCCGGGTTCGGTGCAGTTCCAGTCGCGGTTGACATAATCGGCAATGGTGTTGCGCCAGGCGACTTCACCCTCACGACCGGCAATCAGCGTACCCAGCGGCAGAGCGTTGACATAAGCACGTACCTGGGCGACCGAAGGGATCACTGCAGAGGGATTGCGTTTTCTGGCGGCGAAGGCGGCGACCTCGCGTGCTGTGGTCAAACTGAGCTTGTTCTGGTTCAAATAGGCTGCGCCGAAGTCGAGCCAGAATTGCCGGTCACCGACAGCGGGGATGCCGTCAGCCGTTTTATAAAGAGATCCGCCCCGATTGTATGAAGAAGCCAAAGCAAGCAGATCACCTTCGCCGGGCTGGGCGCCGGGAGTGTTACGGTACTCCAGAAGCCGCCGCCGCCAGTTGCGGAAATTGTTATAGGTGAGCTGTGATGCTCCATGCTGACCGCTTGTACGCAAGATAGGGAACTCCTCAATTCGAGTTAAAGCCACCGCATTGACGATCATCTGATCCGGAGTCCGGGGCTTCAGGCGTTTGTGTTCCATGCAGTATTGGAGGAACTTCAGCCGTTCTCGAGCTTCCGCCCGGACACTCTCCGGCAGAGCCGCAAAGGCACTCACTTCCGTACTGGCAGGTGTGGTTGCCAGAGCTGCAGCAGTCTCCTGAATCGGTACCAGCGCTGTCTCCACCGCACTCATTTTGTATGGTACCACACGATTTTCCGTCCTGATTTCCGGCGGATTCATCATCGGTTTGCACAGTGGTACCACACTGTTTTGGGGTGGTGTTTTCGCTTGAGCTGTCAAATCCGTCTCCGGATTCATCATCGGTTTGCACAGTGGTACCACACTGTTTTTGGGTGGAATCTCCGGCAATTCCGGTTGAGTAAACTTGGGTATCTTCATGATCTTCTTCCTGGTTGTCTATGGTCCCGGCGATGAGTTCTTCGATCTCCTTGATGCCGTCAAGGAGGGCAGCCTTCAACTGAAGCAGGTTGACCATGTCGGTGCCGCCGGAAGGGTTCTGCCGGAACTTATTCTTTTGATGTTCAAGGTACGCGGCGACCATCTTGACGCCGCCGGAAACGCATTTGACCGCCTGGGTATCGGTGGTGACTTTGGCGGCAAGTTCATCATCCTCCATGTGCCAGACGGCATCCAGAGTTTCGTCGAAGCCGGGGAGGCTTGGCTGGTTGACATCAAAGCCGTGAGCCGGACGGGCGAAAGCAGTACAGCGTTCACAGTCCGGATTGGAGCCGTGACGTAAGCGGCAGAGGTCACATTCGACCGCCATGCGCAGCTGATCCAGCGGCATGGAATCAATTTTGTTTACAGCGATAAAGCTCTCCACCAGAGCCATACCGCCTGCAACCGCGAGCCGGTGCAGTGCAAGCAGCTTATCACCGGAGAGAGTTATCAAGCGCCGGTAAAGGACTTTGTTCTCGAAAGCGAGATCCAGCAGCTGGCCAACCTGCGCGCGGTGATATATTTCACACCGGGACAAACCGGTGACTTCATCCGCCCAGAGCTTCCACTCTTTTTTGGGCATGACCTTGCGGGCATCGTAGAGCAGCTTGGCCGTTGTCAAAAGGTCAATGCGACGGATTGTCGAAAAACCGCGAAGCGCATCGGAGATCTCATCGAGAGAAAAGGCTTCGCCGCGGATCACCGCGCGTTCATGAATATCGGTAAGATTCATACATCTTCCTCCAGGAGTTCGGCAAAGTTGGCTTTGAATGTGAGTTTGGCAACATCGCCGGGCGGAGTGATCCGGACACCGGGAACAGCTTCTCCGTCCATGTTGCGCCGCAGTATGGCATCCTTGACCGGTTCGCGGGAAACTCTGACAATATCATCATACCCGTTATCCAGAGCGAACTGGATGACAGTATCTTTGTCGATGATATTGACGATCGCAGGATCGGTGGTAATACCGTATGACCCGATACCGCCGACACGGCGTTTTCGCGGCTTTACAAAACGCTCCGGATTGGCGATGATATATGCCATAAGTTCCGCGCTCAAGTTGTTGTAAGCATCGCGATCAGCACGGATGTCCGCAAGAAATTCTTCCTCCAACTTGGCAAGGCGGGCCTTGTATGCCGCACCCTTGCGTTCCAACGCAGCCTTGTGTTTGGCGATTGCCAGAAAGAGAGCATCCGCTTCATCGGCACTCATTGCCTTGTAACGGCGGTTGTCGAAAGATTGATCAGCCATTGTTCACCTCCTCAGCCGGAGCATCGCCGAAAGCTTCGGTCAAACCGGCGAGAATAGCTGCGCGCCGTCCGCCGGTCGTCAGATAGGTGGACAAAGTTCCCTGACTGACGCCGATGATCCGGGCAAAGTCAACTTGACGCAAGGCAAAGTGCTCCATTGTCATATTGACGAGATCCCGGGTGCTGCAGCCTTGGTCGAGCAGCTCTTTGCCGTAGGCGATGATTTCGCCAAGTTTCGTGCCGGTTTCGGGGGCGGCAGGATCGCAGTTTTGCAGAGCAAAATCAAGGTCAAAGTCAAGTTCAAGGTTGTTTTCCGGAGCCGAAATGATTTCGTCAAGAACTTCCCGGACCAGCGCAACACAGCGCATGGCGCAGGGATTCTTGGCATCAAAGGCGGCTTCGAGAGTGGCGGCACAGCTTTCCAGCTTGCCCAGTTGACGGAGAGTGATGTTCATTTTGGTGCTCCTTTGGTAAAAAATCAATATTCTATTGGTGGTAAATCTGTGTAACAATCGGTGTTGATCTCGGCGCGGTCGATATAATCTCTGACCTGATGCGGCTTTAAATTTGTGTAGTCGGCAATGGCGGCATTGGATAATTCAGGGCAAAAGAAATGGATCCGGTTTGCGCTCCACCATCCGGGATTTTCGGCGGCACGATCGGCAAGGCAGACGATCCGGCGCGGGTCGATGATCGAAGGCACCGCGCGGTAAAATTGCAGCAGATGATCAAGCTCAACTTCCGGAATCACTTCCGGAGCAGTTAAGAGCGCGGAAACGATCTTTGCCGTCTGGAGGATCATTTCCGCCGTAACCGGCGGGTATTGAACGCACTCATCCATGGTCAGTCCCTTCCGAAAAGTATTCCGAACAGCGAGCAAACCAACACGAAGCCGGTCAAAATGCAAAGCAGCCACACGGGCGGAGTTCCCTCATCTTCTTCAGTGATGTCAACGTAAGGGTCAAGTCCCCGGTCATAATCGTAATTTTCCATATCTCTTCTCCTGTTAAAAACTTTGAATTATCAGCCAAAATATCCGTATTGCCGCGGTAATAATAATGATCATCATTATGATCGTCAGCCACACCGCCATAGCGACCATCACCTTGTAACTTTTGAAATCTTTTTCCATTTTCTTCTCCGTTTTTTTATCAGTCCAACAAATCCTGCCACTGCACCCCGGGGAACGCCTTAGCGTAACGCTTTGCCGCGTTGACCGTGCGGATCCCCCGCACCTCCATATCATGGACGGTGCTTGCGGTGACGCCGACCCGATCGGCGACCTCCCGCAACCGGAGCCGGAGCTTTTTTCTCAAATTCGCAAGTTTGCTCATGCACTTATCCCTTTACGCTCATCGTTTATAAGTTATCAAAAAGCAACCGCCAATCGCATCCAAAGATATTGGCATACTGCCGTGCCGTTTTGGTTGACTGTATTCCCCGCTTTTCCTGCTGGGAAACGCTTTGCTCCGTTATGTTCAATTTTTTAGCTAACTCTCTCCGGCTCAAGCCGGATTTTTTGCGAATCAATTCTAAATTATTCATGCCGTTTTCTCTCCCTAACAAGAAATATTTATCGTTCTGCTCTATAATTTATATCGTTTAAAACGAAAAATCAAATCGTTTTGTACGATTTTTACGAAAAAAAACTTGATTTTGCAATTATGCGGGGTATTTTACGAAAAAAGGTTTAACGAAAAGGGTTGAAAAATGATCGCTAAAAACGATATTCGAGCAGCGTTGCAGGAACTTTACCGCCGCGAAGGTACTCAAAAAAAGCTCGCTGAACTTGCAGGCATAACGCAAAGTACCATTAACGCATATTTATCTGGCAAGGCTCTGGTTGAAAATATGCCTATGGGAGTTTTTTTTCGACTGTTTCGTAATGCAAAAATAGATTTCTTTGGAGAGTCAACCGGAGACAACGGGGTTGACCTGATGCGTAAACAACTGCTGGAGGTATTTGATCAGTTGCCTCCGGATGACAAAATGCGCTGTCTGGCAATGGTTATCGCAAATTTCCCCAACCAAATAAAAGAGGAGACCAAGAGATGAAAAAATACTTTGTCCGGCGTGCAATCGTATTTTCATTGTACAAATATTTTGTTCCGAAGCGTCTGAATGATATTATTTCAGAGAATGAAATAATTACCATCGACAATTGTGATTCTGCCTTTGTTCACAAAGAATGGCAATATTTAATTGATACCGGTATTACGGAACAACAGGAAGGTTACCCGGAATATGTTGCCCTGTCCGAGCGAATAAGAAAGCAATTGGATGACGGCTTAGCGCTGAATGACAATGAGCACCTTTATGGTCCGCACGCAAGTGCCTACGCCAAGGAAGCAACCACATTAAAATCTTTGTTGAAAAGTTGATCAAAACTTTTCAGCCTGAAATTACGCTTTTATTCGTAACCGATACTGAAAACACCTCCAATAGTGAAGATTTAATTTTCTGAAAGAAAATTAAACTCGTTTTCTTCTCCCCCCCCGCCATTCCGGAATGCCGCCGGATGGCGGGAACTTTTTTGTGCGGTTGTGCCGGTGTAGTGCCGGACGTGATAAAATTTTATTGAGGCGAAAGATAATGGAAGTTATTTACGGTGCCGCCGGTGGCGGTATAGTCGGTCTGATCTGCTGTGTTTTTGCGCTGTTCACGGTTGGTTATTTCAAACGGGTGCTTGCTGAGCGTGACCAGCTTTTTGAGTTGCGCATTCGGGCGATTGAAGAACAGCTCAAAAATCATACCGGCTCTGACCGCAGCCAGGAGATACTTGCCAAGCTCGCCGTTATGGATGAGCGCGCCCGGGAGTGGCGCAAGGAATTCAACGGACGGCTTGAAGTGCTGACCACCAAGGTCGACCGCGCTCTGGAGGGCAACGCTGCCCAACAGCAGAGCATCGAAAACAATACCCATTACATCAACAACTTGCGCGACGATATGAATACCCATGTCCGCACTTTTCACACCGGAGATTAACTTAAATGGCAAGTAACAAATACGCAATCCGCCGAGCGCTCCTGAAAGCCGCCGTCCGTTTTTCCTGTCCCCAGGAATTGAATACCCTGCTTTGCGATGACGGGATCATGCTGCTTCAGGCAGACCCGGCACGGGTGAAAGCCGAGTGGGATGAACTTACCGCCGCCGGTATGCTGCTTGCGGTCGAGGGTTACCCGAGCTTCCGGGCAGTATCACCGGCAATCAGAAGCCGCGTTGAAAGCGGCGAAACCATGCTGGACGATCCATTTCTGTCCGGTCAACCCCGGTGAGGTGAACGATGAAAGTTATGCCCCGCAGTAAAAACGGGCCGCGCTCGAACTTCTCCATGCTGCCGTTCCCGCTGCGGTTCCGCATTATCGGTATGATCCACGACGGCTGCACCGCTGAAGCGATCGGCAGTGACCCGGAAGTTTCTGCCGCCTTTGCCAAACTTGGCAGCACCTTCAACCGCGCCACTTTGACCCGGGTGAAAAAATCCCGGGAATACAAGGAGATCACCGCCCGCCGGAGTGCCGGACAGCATGCCGCCTATCAGGACCGGCTTACCGCCGCCATCTTGAGCGAAAATGCCAGTATCGACACCATTGCCGAGCGCACAAAGGTGGAGCTTTTGAAGGCGATGTCCGACCTCTCTGACCTGTCGGAATTGTCCGATGAAGAAAAAGTCAAAGCCCTGCAGACTCTATCCCGCAGTGTTACTGCGATTTCGGATCAGAGCAAGGATAATACTATTGCCGAGCTGCGGCAGAAGTTGAGCGATTGGAAAAGCCGCTATGCTGCTGCCGAGAAGGAACATCAGCTCAGAGAGGCTGAACTCATGGCGGAAAACCGGCTTCTCAATGAGCAGCTTTCTGCCTTAAAAGAGCAGCTTCCCGGTGTTGATACCGGCATGGTTGCCCGAGCGATGGACGAAAAATTCGGAGTGTAAAGCATGGGCTATTTTTTACCGTACCAACAGCGGTGGATCAATGACGATTCGCCACTGAAATTATACGAAAAAAGCCGCCGGGTCGGCATCACCTACGGGACCAGCTACCGGGCGGTGCGCAAATGTTTGCGCCAGAAAGACGGAAGCAGCTTCATTCAGTGGGTCTCCAGCCGCGACGAGCTTACCGCCAAGAGCTTCGTTACTGATTATGTCGCCTATTGGGCAAAAGAAGCCAACGCCGTTGCCCGGGGACTTGACGGTCAGGAGACCGAAGTCGTTGACGAAAAACACGGCATCACCGCTTTTGTTGTCCGCTTCAAAAACGGCGCAAAGATCTGCTCGCTCTCCAGTAATCCGCTTGCGTTTGCCGGTAAAGGCGGCGATATATTGATTGACGAAATGGATCTGCATTTGGATCAGGAAACTCTCTACGCAATGGCTTACCCCTGTATCACCTGGGGGGATCAGCTGGAGATCGTGTCAGCATACAGTGCCGACGGAACGATTCACACCCAGTTTGCACAGCTCTGTAAAGAAGCTAAACTGGATAACCCCAAGGGGTTTTCTTTTCACCGAACTACCCTTGATGATGCGATCAATGAGGGCTTCGTTGAAAAGGTCAATGAAGTAAAACGCGCCAAAGGACGCACTGCGCAAAGTCGCGAAGAATTCCGCGCGGCAATCCGCAAAGGCTGCATCAATCAGGCTGCATTCGACAGCCAGTATATGTGTATCCCCAATGAAACCCGGGGCAGCCAGTTTATTCAGATGTCTGACCTTGCCGCAGCAACATCAGACTTTGACTGTTTCCGGCATCACGCAGAAAAGAATCTTCCTGATTATCTGACAACTCCGGAGTTCTGGTTCGGGCTGTTGTGCAAAAGCCGCAAAAAGCGATACTTTTTCGGCTACGATATCGCCCGTAGCGGCGACTTGTCCAGCGTTTGGGTGAACAGCTTTGACGGCAAAATCAGCTCCCTTGCCGCGCTGATCACGCTTGCCGATATGAAGTTTGAAGCTCAAAAGCAGCTCATCCGTGCGCTGCTCAAATGCGGCATCCCCGGCGCCGGCGACAGTACCGGTCTGGGTATGGCGATCTGCGAAGAGCTGGCTGATGAATTTTCCGGGAGCTTTGTCGGAGTGAACTTCGGTGCCGCAAAAATGGCGCTGGGTACGATGCTGCAGGGCGCGTTTGAGTCTGGTACGCAGCTTATTCCGGCGGCACTGCCGGAAGTTAAATATGACCTTGCCGCAATTCAGAAAGACAGCACCGTTGCCGGTCGTCTGATTCTGACTGCCGCTAAAAACGAGCTGCTGCCCCAAAGCCACTGCGATATAGCCTGGAGCTGCGCTCTTGCGCTGTACGCTCAAAACGAATTTGCCGGAGGCCCCTGCAATATGGAGCCCGCCCGGAGTACCGGGCGTAACGCCCGTGCTGATGACTTTGATAATCCAAGGAGAATAGATAATGAAATACAAGCCGCTGGAATCGACTGGTTCTGATTACCGCCGGATAATATTGGAAAGCACCGACCGTTTCCGGTATAACCAATACGGCAGTTACACTCCGGAGCGCATCCGCCGCATTATGATGGCGGCAGACTCCGGCGATACGGAGCAGCTTTGCCTTTGCGCCCGCGAGATCCTCGAGCGTAATTGGGACATTATCGGAGCGCTGGAACAGCGTTCTGACGCTCTTCTGGGTGTTGGCATTGACATTACTCCGGGCGATGACAGTTCTCTATCTCAACTTGCCGCGCAAGAATTTGAGAAACAGCTTTTTGACGCGGGCGAACTTGGATCGCTCGATAACTTTTATGATCTGCTTGCTCATTTGACCCGCGCGGCAGTGTATCCCTTTGCGGCCGCTGAAATCGTCTGGAATCCCGGCGGCAGTTTGCGGGGTTTTCAAACGCTTGAAGCACACAACTTTACCTTGCGCAGCTCTTTTGCGCCGCGCCTTGTTACCGATGAGTACCCGGACGGTATACCGGAAGATCTGTTGAAAGACCGGATGATCTTCCATCAAATGCGCAAAAAGAGTGACCCGGCCCGGGGCGGGCTCGTGCGTGCCTTGACCTGGCTGCACTGTTTCCAGAACTGGCCGATAAAAGATCTGTTCAGCTTTATTGAACGGTTCGGGATGCCTTTTGTCATCGCCAAAGTTGACCAGAATACCTGGGAAAATGAACGCGCTGTACTGCACAGTTTGATCCGCAACTTCGGCCCCAACGGCGGTGGAGTATTCACCAAAGGCACCGAATTGGAACTGCTCTCGGCAGCCAATACCGGAAGCGACAATGTTTATTTCCGCACATTGGAATTCTGCCACAATGCAATTTATACGCTGTTAGTCGGGCAGCTTGCCAGCAGTAGCGACAGCAGCGGCATGAGCAACGGGACCGCTCAGACGCAGGTGCGGCAGGACATTCTGGAGGCCGACGCCCGCGCGGTTGAGGCAACGATCAGATCCGCCATTGCGGCACCGTGGACACGATTCAATTATCCCGCCGCCGCCGTGCCGAAACTTCACTTCAAAGTGGAACCGGCAGAAGACCTGACCACGCTTGCCACGATGGTTGCCACGCTCTCCGGAGCCGGGTTCAAGGCTGACGAAAACGAACTCTCTGAACGCTTCGGCATGCGCCTCCGCTATGAAGCACCGGCAACACCGGCAATACCCGGCAATACCTTTGCCATGAGCGCAGAACCGGAAAAGGCTTCCGTGGGCGAAGCTTTGGAGGAGTGGCTGGGGGCGACCGCCGATGAGTTGAACGCTCTCTGCTTAGATGATATTTCCGAGGAAGAATTCGCAAAGCGGCTTTCCGCCTGCGCTGACGGTAAGACGCTGGGGAGCAGCGAAAAGTTTGAAAATTTGATGCGCTCTGATATGGAAGATAATTATGGAAACACGCCTTAAAGTTTTTGATCAGGATGCTCTCGATCAATTACAGCGGCTTTCCCCTGAGGAGTTCATGGTTGCTCTCTCCGGAGCCGTGCGGAATCTTATTGCCAATAATGCCAGGAATAAAATCGGCGGTAACTTTGGTTCACAAATCGCCCGCGAAAGTATCATGACCGAAGAGCAAAGCCCGACTCGGCACATTCTTTATCTGGGCGGAGCCAACGGCTATATCGCGGAGCACATCCATACCGGCGGCGTGGTCAAGCCTAAATATCGGCAATATCTTGCCATCCCCATTGACCGCAAGGTCAAGGACATTTATCCGCGGGAGTATGGCGGAAACTTGTTTCTGCTGCGTCGCAAACAGGACGGTCCCAATGGCAGGGCGTATCTTGCGGAGAAACAGGGAAAACGGGGAACCATCAAACCGTTGTGGGTGTTGAAAAAATCAGTTACCCATAAACCGCGCCCGTGGTGGCCGGATGAAACCGCCGTTACTGCGGCTGTAGAACAATTTTTTATGGAGAATATATAATGCTTCGACCGGGACACCAACAGGATTTTTTGCAACGCCGGGTCAATATGCCGACGCAACTCGGTCACTCTGAACTTGTCGGCATAGATGAACGGATCAAAGCGCAATCCTTTTTCTCCGCGAAAGTTGCCGAAGCCCGGGTACTGGATAAGTTGAGAGAAATTTCCGATGCTTACAGCCGGGGCGACATGGGACTTGGTGAAGCAAGAAATATTCTCAAAGATTTCTTAAAAGGTCAGGGGTACGATCCGCACAAAAACACTTTAAGCAACCTCGCCAGTACGGCACGGCTTAATTTGATTTTGAAGCAAAATGCGGCAATGGCTCACTCCGCCGGGGAATGGGCGCGGATGCACAGCCCCGCCGCGATGAAAGTATTCCCTTATGTTCGGTATCACGCCCGCAATGACGGTCGAACCCGGAGCGATCACGCAGACCTTGACGGCAAAATCTTTCACAAAGATGATCCGTTTCTGCAAACTCATACACCGCCGTGGGAGTTCAACTGCCGGTGCTATCTGGAAGAGATCACCGCCAAAGAAGCAGGAAAAGATCAGGACAAAATACAGGAACCGACCCCGCAGGATAAAGTCAACATTGATAGCAAAAGCGGCTTCGTGTTTAATCCGGAGCACGCCTTTGAAACCAGCGATTTGTCTTCCATCAGCGTGGTAAGTCGTCAGAAAATTATTTCAGATGCTGCGGAAAAGGTCAAAAACGGTAAACTGGATAATGTCGGATTGATCGTCGCACCGGCTGAAATCGGAGTTAAACCGGTTAATTTGCCGGAAATTGATGCCGTGAAGCAAGGCTTTGAAGCGATGAAAGATGCCGCCCGGCAGGAGTTGGAAAGTGTCGGTCTTGATCCGGATAACTTGCCGGATTACAAGCAGGTAAATGAGACTTTTAAAAAAGCGGGCAAACACGGAAAGAATATCACCTCCGCGATTCTCGATAAATTTCCAGCTGCCCCGATTGAAGTTGGCACTCTCAACCTTCGCGCCGCCGAAGCGTCCGGATTGAATCAGGTAAAAGTTATGCTGGAGAGGGGTAATAATTACAACGGAATAACTCACCTCTGGCGTGATCACAAAGAGCTGTTTGCAAATCCGGAACAGGCGATCAAAGTTTTACAGGAAACTCTCGGCAATGAAAACTGCCGGGTGGTTGTTAGCTTGAAAAAAGAAACTTTTTCAGTAAAAAAACATGGTAAGACGGTTAAAGTCCCAATCTGCTTGAAGCGCATTGTGCTGCATAATCCACAGACTAATCAATATTGCGTTATGGTACTTGATGACAATACCCTCAAATTGGTAAGCTGGCACGACGGACCGCCTACCTACGGAGACAATGAGTGGAGTTTAAAATAAAAAGGGTCTTCTTGCAGGCCCCCAATCGTGGGGTCTAAGCACACACTCAAGAAGACACTTTTTAATATACCACACTTTTTTCAAAAGTCAAATTTTCTGC
>JAZRNP010000147.1:0-2556 GCA_045648225.1 Victivallaceae bacterium
TTTCTTGTCTTCCTAAGACCGCTTGGCCTCCGACTTGTCACCCCCTCAGGTGCCGGACAGCACATCGTCCATTTTTCTGTAAAAAGAATAGTGTCTTTGACGTGCTTATTTGGCTGAGAAGCCTTTTTCAAATAGGTGGAGTTGTTGATTTCGATACTGCGATTCACCGCACTGGCATATCCAACATAATAGTTATAAGCATAACTTTGGAACAGCGGCTGACCATTATAATGCCCGGTAATCTTCTTGTTGTTTCCCGGACACTGGAACACCTCGATATATCTGTAGTTGTAAGCTTTTGTTGCACCGGTGACCGTCGTGTTTATCACCTTTGACCACTTGACCCACCCGAGTTCATGCAGCACATCATCCCAGGTTCCATATCCGAATGCGTATGACGGCAGCAGCATTTCGCCATAGGCATCGGAATAATAGTTAGCCATCGTGACCAATTGCTTCATGTTGTTGAGACAATTGGATCCCTGCCCCCGGCGACGGGCTTGCTGCAAAGCAGGCAGCAGCATCGCCGCCAGAATGGCGATAATGGCGATAACAACGAGAAGTTCAATAAGGGTAAAGCTCTCCAGCTTTACCCGCCTCGAGGCGGGGGCAAAACTCAATTTCATAATAGGCTCCTTGTTTCAAAAATTTATTCTTATCATTTACCAAGTGTCTGAATCAGCAAATTCTGCATGGGAAGCAATTTATCACGCCAGCTGATCTTGTCAAAATCGATTTCAAAATAACGGCACAGATTCAATCCGATGAGCATATTGCCGTTTTCATTGGTATGCAGCGGATCCCGCATCAAATTAAACGTCCGGTAATTGCGGTCAATTTTGTCAAACAGCGCATACTGATCCGAAAGAGCGCAACCGGTTTCACCGGCGACCTGCCGCACAACATTCATATAGCGCACAAAAAATGCCGCCCGCTGGGGCTGCATGAATTCATAAATACCTTTATAGTAGGTCTGCAAAACGACCTCTGCCCCCTGCTCCCGGAGTTTGCCGACAATAATTTTCAAATTTGCGGCGAACTGCTCTTCCGTAACGAACTTCGACGGGATGACATTGCAATCATTGCCGCCGAAGGTCACGATCACCAGATCCGGCTTGTAAAAGAGCACATCCCGTTCCATGCGCGCCAGAGCTTCCCGGGTGTTGTTTCCGGAAACCCCGGCATTTATGACCTGAAATTTTCTTCCGAAACGGGAACGCAGACCGACCTCAAAGACATCACTCCAATGCACAGTCGGCATATAACGCTCTGTGTTAGATGCACCAAATACCACCACCCGGAAAAAATCCTGTTTTTCCAGCCGGGCAATAATTTTTTTAAACATTCCACTCCTCCTGAGATCGAC
The DNA here is from genome assembly GCA_045648225.1 of Victivallaceae bacterium. Taxonomy (GTDB): domain Bacteria; phylum Verrucomicrobiota; class Lentisphaeria; order Victivallales; family Victivallaceae; genus UBA1784. The sequence continues at coordinate 1,367 of JAZRNP010000147.1, forward strand.
TGCAAAATGCAAAAAGGGGGCGTATCCCACACCCCCTTAAAAAACTGAAATCAGAGATTTCTCAAAAAGTAACGCTTAAAGAACCGTTCCGGATCAAGCGAACGCTTGGCGTGCCGCAGGTTTTCCTCATTCATATCCTGTTCCCGGTTCATAAATTTGGCCTTGCCCCGCAATGCGATCGCCAGCTGCCAGGTCAAAGTCTGAGAAGCACCTTTAACGGCGTGATCGGCTTTCTCAAAATGCACATCGACCGTATCCGACGGCAAAGCACTGAAAACCGATAATCCGGCCGGATAGTCCGGTTCCGCAAAGAGGATTATACCCTGCAAACCGAGTTCTTCAAAGTGAGCCCATGCACTTTCCAGTGCCATGGATTCCTCTTCCAGAAATTCGCACCACTCCAGCCGGGAATTGAGATCACGGGCAAGTTTGGCTGCAACTGCAATATTTTCAGCAGTTATTTTCTGGACGGCAGCATAGGGCCAGTTGGCCTGAAACTGTTTGACCAGATTATGTTTCTTGCGGAGCTTGGAACCGTTGAATGTGGCAATTTTTTCCACCGAAAAGAGATAATCGATCGCACCTTCGTCATATTCCAGATCAAACAGGGAATCGCAATCCGGATAGTTATCCAGGAAATCTTCCGGAACATCGTAGATACCGCCATCGGTAAGACCGGCATCCACAAATGCTTTGCTGATGGCGTGAAGCAGCTCCGGAGAAACCGGTTCACCCAGCGGATAATGAATAACCCGGGTCTGCCGTTCATAGACCACCATCCGGCCCTCGATCTCCACCACTTCGATACCGTAAGGCTGACGGTACATAAAAATATTGGGGAAACAAGCCTCGCAGCTCTGGCTGCCCATAATCGCCAGAACTTTATCAAAACGCGCCCGATCGCTGATTTCAACCGGACGCAACGAACTCAAATCAATTTTTGCCATGAATTATACTGACCAGTGTTTAGTTTCCAAAAGCATCACGCCGGTACCATTGGCAACCGCATTGAGCGGATCCTCTGCCGGAAACACCGGCAACCCAGTTTCCGCAGTAAGCAATTTATCCAAACCGGCGAGTTTGGCTCCGCCGCCAGCCAGAATGATTCCCCGGTCAACCAGGTCACCGGCAAGATCAGGCGGACATTTTTCCAAAGTGGCACGAACCGCTTCGATGATCGAAGTCACCGG
>JAZRNP010000148.1:0-3275 GCA_045648225.1 Victivallaceae bacterium
GGGCCTTATTCATCATGGATGCCGAATCGATGGTGATCTTTTGGCCCATTGCCCAGGTCGGATGAGCCAGCGCATCCTGCAGCGAAGCGTGGTTTATGCGTTCCCGCTCCCAGGTACGGAATGGACCGCCGCTGGCAGTGAGCCAGATCGTGTCGATCTCTTCCGGGAGCCGACCGGCAAGTGCCTGAAAAACACCGGAGTGTTCGCTGTCGACCGGGATGATCCGGGCCCGGGGATTGGCCTGCAGTGCGGCATTGACCAGATCTCCGGCGGCAACCATCACCTCTTTGCTGGCCAGTGCGATAGTTTTTCCGGCTTCAATAGCGGCCAGTACCGGCTTGATTCCGGCGGTACCGATAATGGCACAGAGCACGATATCCACCTGAGGAGAGGTGACGGTATCGATCAATGCCTCCATCCCGGCGGCGCACCGGATCGAATCGGGCAGGCTCCGGGAAAGGAGATCGTATTTTTCCGGATCAGTGGTCAGCGCGATTTTGCTGTTCAGTTTTACCGCAGAATCAGCCAGCTGTTCAATACTGCTCCGCGCGGCAACGAGAACGGTTTCAAAACGATCTTCGAATCCGGAAATCACGGAGCACGCATTTTGCCCGATTGAACCGGTCGCTCCAAGCAATGCGACTCCTTTTTTGGCCATGGTAAAACTTTCTATAAAATCAGAAGTTGTTCTTCAATAACAAAAGTGCTTCAATTCCGGCCAGTATGATCACCAGAAGCAATATGAGATTGATCCAGTGACGTTTGGCATAGAGCATCAATTTACGGAAACGGGATGGATTCTCCGCCTTGGTCGGATATCCGGAAATGCAGGCCACGATATCCCTCCGCATTTCACCGACACTCTGGTAACGGTCAAGAGGATTGACCGACAGAGCTTTCATGCAGATTGCTTCAAGACCGGGATTTATATTGCTGTTGTCAACGTGCGGAGCGGCGATGTTGCCTTCCAGCTGGTTGCGCAGAATTTCCTGCTGGGATTGGCCGCGGAAAGGTATATTATTGGTCAGCATTGCATAGAGAATTGCTCCGATGGCATAGATATCCGCTGCCGGTCCGGGATGTTGCTTGCCCCGGGAACGGATGAATTCCGGAGACATATATCCCGGAGTTCCCTGCAGCGCGCCGGAGGCAAAATCATCGTTGCCGGCAGCCGCAAGGCCCCAGTCGATGACTTGAACTTCGCCGTATTCTCCGCAGATGATATTGGCCGGTTTCAGATCGAGATGGCAGATTCCTTTGCTGTGGGCAAAATCGACCGCATTGCAGATGCGGATCAATACCTGTATCAATCTGTCCAGCGAATAGTTGGTATTTTCTTTATTATGCTTTTTGCGGAGAATTGCCGCCAGAGTTTCTCCATGCAGATATTTCATGGTAAAATAGGGTGAACCGGAACCATCGATTCCGATATCGTGTACCGGAACGATGTTGGGATGTTCCAGTCTGGCGGTTATTTTGGCTTCCCGTACAAATCGGTTGAGGTCACGTTGTGGACGATCCCGGAAATCCGGGATCATGGCCATTGCCACATCCCGGTCGGTGTCGCTGTCATGAACCAGCAGGACACCTTTCATCCCTCCGAAACCGATACTGCGGATGAATTTATAACGATCCTGCGGTTTTTCTGACAGCGATTCGATAGCATTTTCCATGCTGTCGGATTGAATGTCGTTTGCCGGTTCGGCAATTTGGACAGTATTCCTTATCTCAAACTGGTTCGAGTCTGACTGCTGATTCTCCACGTGCTATTTCCCCCCCGATAATACAACGTGATTTATTTTTTGCCGACGGTGCGGCAAACATGATATCGAGCATCAATTCTTCCATCAATGCCCGCAATCCCCGGGCTCCGGTACCGCGTTTGACAGCTTTGGCAGCTATTTCCTGCAACGCTTCATCAGTGAACTCAAGTTCGACATTTTCCAGAGCCAGCAATTTTTTATACTGTTTGACCAGTGCATTGCGCGGTTCGCTCAAAACCCGCACCAGCGCATCCTGATCAAGTGCATCCAGTGCAGAAACGACCGGCAGACGTCCGACCAGTTCCGGAATCAGACCGAAATGGACGAGATCTTCCGGTTCGCAATCGAGCAGCGGATTGCGGTTTTCATCCTCTTCATTGAGGACGGTTTTACCGGCATCGTCAAATCCCAGTACCCGGTTTCCTTTTCGCCGTTTGATAAGTTTGTCCAAACCGACAAATGCTCCGGCGCAGATAAAGAGAATATTGGTCGTGTCAATGTGCAGAAATTCCTGATTGGGATGTTTTCTGCCGCCCTGCGGCGGGACATTGGCAACGGTTCCTTCCAGAATTTTGAGCAGAGCCTGCTGCACACCTTCGCCGGAAACATCCCGGGTGATGGAAGCATTTTCCCCTTTGCGGGAGATCTTGTCCAGCTCATCGATATAGATAATACCGACCTGAGTGCGTTCGATATTATTTCCGGAAGCCTGATAGAGACGGAGCAGAATATTTTCAACATCCTCTCCCACGTATCCGGCTTCAGTCAAAGTCGTGGCATCCGCAATGGCGAAGGGCACATCCAGCATATTGGCCAGAGTCTGGGCAAGCAGAGTTTTTCCGCTGCCGGTGGGACCGAGCAAAAGTACGTTGCTTTTGTCCAGTTTGACCTCTTTGAGCTCTTCCGGGAGTGCATCGGCAGCTCCGGAAAGACGGCTTTTCAACCGGTGATAGTGATTGTGCACCGCAACGGCGAGAACCTTTTTGGCATAATCCTGACCGATGACACAACGATCCAGTTCCGCCTTGATCTCTGACGGAACCGGTACTTTGAGGTTGCGGATGAAATCCGCATTTTTATCGGTGGATTTTTCGGGACTCCGGGTTTCGTTGAGATAGGAGTTGGCTTTTTCCAGACATTCAGTACAAATGCTCAGGCCTTCGTACATGCTGGGCAGGAAAAAGAGATCCTTTTTTTTGGAACTCGGAGTCTGCCCGCAAAAGGCACACTGGATTTTACCTTTGTTATTTGCCATAGGATGAAATTTTCAAAATAAGATTATTTAGCCTGGGACTTGCCGGGATAGATCACGCTGTCGACCAGATGATATTCAACGGCCTCCTCTGCGCTCATGAAAAAGTCTCTTTCAGTATCTTTTTCGATCTTTTTGAGAGACTGACCGGAGTGAGAGGAGAGAATTCCATTGAGCATCGCTTTGAGCCGCAGGATCTCTTTGGCCTGAATACTGATGTCGGCAGCGGTACCTTCTGCTCCGCCCCAGGGCTGATGGAT
>JAZRNP010000149.1:0-11448 GCA_045648225.1 Victivallaceae bacterium
CCAAGGAGTTGAGTAGATTTCTTGTCTTCCTAAGACCGCTTGGCCTCCGACTTATCCATGATGAATATTGGTTCATAATCTCTTTTGCCGTAAATGTAACGTCCACCACCGACAAATTCAAATTGATTTCCTCAAAAAAAGTCAAAAATCATTCCGGATCGTTGATTTGTAAATCAATGATGAATGTTTTGTTCATTCCGGTGCAAATCGGTGAAAATATTTTGCCGCACCGTTGTTGCGGCGCGCCGCGGCATAACGGGAAAATAAAAAAAGGGGGACTGCGGTTGAGCAGTCCCCCCGGAAATCCGGTTTACTTGCTGGTGATCAGCATATGTTCTTTTACTTCGTAGCGCAGTTCCTCTCCTGCAAGGAAGCGTTTGAATTCATCCACCATGTAATCGCTCATACGGTGAACTTCGTTGTTGAGCGAACCGGCAATATGGCTGGAAAGTTTCACATTGGGCAAAGTGTAAAGTTCTGAACCGGCAACCGGAGGTTCCGGGAAGGTCACATCCAGCAGTGCCGTAAGATCGGGACGGGCCTTTAAAACTTCGATCATATCCGCTTCATTCACCTGAGCTCCCCGGCCGGTGTTGATGAAAGTCGCTCCGTACCGCATGGATTCAAAATGGGTGCGGTTGATGACACCGATATTATCATCCCGGTTGGGCAGATGGTTACTGACGACAAAAGCGGTTTTGAAAGCTTCTTCCAGAGAAACTGTGCGCCATTCCACCCGGGAAGGGATCATAATGACATTGACATTGAAGTTTTTCAAAAGGTTGGCGAGTTTGGTGGCGACTGCACCGTCGCCGATCAGAGCCACTGTATCTTCGTAGATACCGGGGCCGCGGAAAGCACCTTTCCAACCGGTGGAGTGGACTTCCCGGTTGTTGAGATAGTATCCTTTGAGTGCAAGCAGTATCTGGGCAAGGCTGAATTCAGCCACCGGAACCGCATTTGCCTGCCATGCGCTGATGACCTTGACGTTGCGGGCAAAAAACGGACGGACGAAATGGTCGGTCGCTCCGGCACCGTAAAAAAGTGCCTTGAGGTTGGGAAGATATTTCGCCAGTTCTTCTTCAGAAGGAGCGAGCATACCCCAGGTCGAAAACATATATTCGACATCCTTGAAATCGCCCTGGGACAGATCGGAAACCACCTCGGGATAAAGGTCGGTAAGTTCCGCAAGTTCCGCCAGCTGTTCCTTGGTGTAAACATAGTCGATATTTCTGGTGTTGTTGCAAACGATGATTGCTTTGGGTTTCATTATGGCTTTCTCCTTGATGGTTTGTATCGTTCGGAGAATAATATAATACCGAAGATGTTTTTTTCAAGTGTTGCTGAAATTTGCAGCGGATATAATTTCTCAAAGAAAACTGTTTTCGGAACTTGTAAATTCGTTCCGGCGTGATATATTCAAACCATGAATATACAGACTTTTAATTCAGGAATTTTTTGTAATCATGCCAGCCGATTTCGTTCACTTGCATTTGCATACACACTACAGTATGCTTGACGGTGCCTGTACTGCCTCCGGGCTGATAAAGATGGCCAAAGAGATGGAAATGCCCGGTATCGCCATTACCGATCACGGTTATATGGGCGGTACGGAGGAATTCCATAAAAAGCTGACTGCTGAAAATCTCAATCCCATCATCGGTGTGGAGGCGTATGTTTCTCCGACGACCCGGCAGGATGTCAATCCGGCGGTGGATTTTATCAAAGGTTTCCATCTGGTTCTGCTCGCTGAAAATCAGAAAGGCTACCACAACCTCTGCAAGATCATGAGTGAATCCTGGCGCAGCGGATTTTACTACAAGGCTCGCTGCGACAAACAATTGCTTGCCGAATATCACGAGGGAATCATCGCACTTTCCGCCTGTATCGCCGGAGAAATCCCCCGGAAACTTGCCCAGCGTGACTTCGCCGGAGCCGAAAAATCTCTGGAAGACTATGTCGATATTTTCGGACAGGAGAACTTTTTCATCGAATTGATGGATCACAATATGCCTGAAGAGCGTGAGGTCAATCCGCTTTTGATCGAACTCGCCCGGAAACGCAATATCCAGCTGGTCGCAACCAACGACGTGCACTATATGCGTAAAGAGGATGCCGAAGCTCACGAGATCATGCTCTGCATTCAGACCGGCGGCCGGATCAACGAGGATCACTTCCGGTTCCCGACGCAGGAATTTTACTTCAAGAGTCCGGAGGAGATGGCGGAACTTTTCAAAGATACTCCGGATGCAATTTCCAACACCAGATTGATCAACGACCGCTGTGCCGCCGATCCGGTTAAGTTTGACTACAAGACCAACCATTACCCGGTTTTTTATATGCCGGACGGCAAGGAAGCCGACCGGAAAGTACTTTTTGATGTGTGCTGTTCCAATCTGCCGATGCGTTATGACTTCACCTATACCGAAGGCATGGAACTTGACGAACGGCAAAAAGTTATCATGGACCGGTTGAATTACGAGCTCAATGTTATCGAAAAGACCGGATTCTGCAGTTACTTTATGGTGGTGTCCGACTTTATCCGCTGGGGTAAGGAACATGGGATCCCCGTCGGTCCCGGGCGCGGTTCCGGTGCCGGAAGCGTGGTCGCCTATTTGATGCTCATCACCGATATCGACCCGCTGCGGTATGAATTGCTGTTTGAACGTTTTCTCAACCCGGAACGGGTGAGCCCGCCGGACTTCGATATCGACTTCTGTGAAAAAAGGCGCAGCGAGGTTATCGAATATGTCCGGCAGAAATACGGTTTTGACAATGTCGCCCAGATCTGTACCTACGGACAGTTGAAAGCCAAAGCGGTGGTCAAGGATGTGGCCCGGGTGTTGAATTTCTCCTTTGAAGAGGGCAACCGGCTCACCAAAATGATCCCGGAAGATCTTAAAATGACCATTCCCAAGGCTATCGAGCAGTCCAAGGAGATCGCTGAACTTATTGCCACCGATCCGAGAGTTGCTCAGGTGTTTGATTTTGCCAAGATCCTGGAGGGGTTGAACCGGCAGGCCGGCGTTCATGCCGCCGGTGTCATCATCGGAGACCAGCGGTTGGACAATCTGGTTCCGCTTTCCCGCAGTGCGACCGGGGATATGGTCGTGCAGTATCCCAAAGAACCCTGCGAAAATCTGGGTTTGCTCAAAATGGACTTCCTCGGACTGCGCACGTTGACCATTATCCGCAATGCACTGGATATGATCAAAGAGCAGCATGGAGTGGATATAAATCTTTCAAAATTGCCGCTGGATGATCCCAAAACTTATGCCATGCTGCAGAAAGGCGACACCGTCGGCGTGTTCCAGTTGGAATCCGGCGGTATGCAGGATCTCTGCCGCAATCTGGGCGTGGAAACTATCGAACATATCATCGCTCTGGTGGCTCTTTATCGTCCCGGCCCCATGCAGTTCATCCCCCAGTACATCGCCCGTAAAAAGAATGAAGAAGTGACCATCTACGATCATCCTAAAATGGAACCGATCCTCAAAGAGACTTACGGGATCATGGTTTATCAGGAGCAGATCATGCAGGTGGTGCAGGCTCTGGCCGGATTCAGTCTGGGCGGAGCGGACATTCTCCGGCGGGCGATCGGTAAAAAGAAAGAAGATGTGATGAAGCAGCAGCGGGAGAAGTTCATCGAAGGCTGCAAAGAGGCCAGCGATATTCCCGCAGATCTGGCGGACCGGATTTGGGAAAAGATCAAAATCTTTGCCGGATACGGCTTCAATAAATCACATTCTGCGGCATACGGTGTGGTTTCTTATCAGACGGCATTCCTCAAGGCCAATTATCCGGTCGAATTTATGGCGGCGGTGCTCACCGGTGAAATCGAAAATGCGGAAAAACTGGCATTCTTTATCAACGAGTGCCGGGAAATGGGTATTGAGATTCTGCCGCCGGATGTCAACACCAGCAATATTCTCTTTTCGGTGGACAAAGGACGCATCCGCTTCGGTCTCGGTGCGATCAAGGGATGCGGCGAAGCCGCTGCCAGCAAGATCATCGAAAGCCGACAGAAAGAGGGTCCCTTTACCAGTTTTCTGGATTTCTGCGAACGCTGCGGTACCGAGATCAACTCCCGGATGATGGAATTTCTGACCCGGGCCGGAGCATTTGATTCTTTCGGATTGCGGCGGAGCCAGATTCTGGCGGTCGCTGAGCCGATGATGGCATTCGCTGCTGAACGGGCCCGGGACAAGGCGATCGGGCAGGGGTCACTCTTTGATCTGCTCGGCGAAGAGGATGGAGCAGGAGATGCCTGTTCTGTGCAGATACCGGATATTCCGGAATTCGATTGGGAAGAGGTGTTGAAAAGTGAAAAAGAGCTGTTGGGATTCTATGTTTCCGGTCATCCGCTGCAGCCGCAGGCAGCTTTGCTGCGCACCTTTGCCACCCCCATCCACCGGCTGCCGGAATTCGGAGACAATACCATCGTGCGTCTCGCCGGAATGGTGCTGAGTTATTCGGTCAAGTACAGCAAAACCACCAACAAGCCTTTCGGTGTGCTGCAGATGGAAGATCTCGATGCCAACTGTGAATGCATGATCTATGAAAAAGCTCTCGCCCAAATCAATGAACACCGGGTCTCCACCGAACCGGGCGAAGGCGTGATTCTGGAAGCAAGTGTCCGGCGCAACCCGGATAGCGAGAAACCCCGGCTGATCGTCGAAGAGATCTACCCGCTCTCCGCTGCTCCGGAGATCTATTCCGAGGAGCTTTATCTGCATATTTACCAGAATGAATTGACCCCCGATACCATCGCCCGCTGTGCAAAACTCTGTACCAATGCCCCGGAAGGAAAAACCCGGATCATCGTATGTGTCGTCACTGATAAAGATGAGGTGGTTTTTGTTGAATCCAATCTCCGTCCGATCACCGTTTCAAGGGGATTGCTCCACCGTTTCGATGAGTTGCTCGGAGAAGATCATTACCGGATCAAGCGGACAGCCTGTAAAGAGCCGCAGCGGCGTTGGATTCCTCCCAAAAAAGGTTGAGATATGCCGGATATTTTCCCCTCTCCGGAAACTGCGGATGCTGATGGTATCGTCGGGTGGTCCCGGCAGTTGGACTGTTCCATGCTGATAGAGTCCTACCGCCGGGGGATATTTCCCTGGCCGGTCGGCGAAAATGTGCCATATATCCCATGGGCATCTCCTGCCGAACGGGGGATTTTATTCTGCGACGATCTGCATATCCCGAAAAGTTTTCAGCGTGAAATGAAAAAGATGCAGTTCGTATTCAAGGTCGATACCGCTTTTGAAGAGGTCATTCGCAGCTGCGCCCGGGCGGTGCGCCCGGAACAGGAAGACACCTGGATCACCGGATCCATGATCGAAACATACACCCAATTTCACCAGATGGGATATGCTCACAGTTTTGAAGCGTTCGATCAGAACGGCAATTTGGCCGGTGGATTGTATGGGGTTTCGGTCGGAAAAATCTTTTGCGGAGAGAGTATGTTTTACCGGGTTTCCGGGGCATCCAAATTCGCATTTGTCAAAATGGTGGAATTTCTGCAGGATAGGGGGGTGGTGCTGATCGATACCCAGATGGTCACCAATGCAACGGCTGCGTTCGGAGCAAAACTGATTCCCCGCAGTGAATATCTGCAACTGTTGAGCGTTTACGGTGGCGAACCGTTGGATTTCGGGAGCAAGCGATGAAAAAACTATTGTCGGTATGTCTGTTTATTTTTGCCGCATGGTGCGCCGGTGCCGGAGAAAGTGTTATCTTTGTCCCCGGCTGGTATACGGAATGGATAAATTACTCTTCGCACTTGGCATTGTTGAAAAAGATGTTTCCGACTGCCGAGATCCAGGTTCATAAATGGGACAGCAACCGTTTGTGGAAAAATGCAAAAATATCTGCTCTGGAGGAGGTCGACGAAATTTGTACAAAAATAAAAAAATCGGCATCCCCCGGGGAAGTCACCCTGATCGGTCATTCGCTGGGCGGAGGTATTGCGATTAAATCCGCCGGAAAACTCGCCGCTGAAAATATCCGGATCAAACAGATCATTCTGCTTGGCACCGCCGCAAATCCCGGCGAAAAAGAGTTTGCGGTATTGAAAAAAGTTTCTGCATTGCCGGTGATAAACATTTTTTGTCCGGACGATAATATTTTGAAACTTTACATTCGTCAGGAGCAGGAATTTCCACTTGGTTTCTGTGGGATCGGTCGCCGGATGCCGCATTTTTTACAGTTCCGGATGCCGGTTGCTGACGGAGGGATAATGTTGGGAAAACTCACTTTGCCGGAAGGCCGTAATCTGGAAAATTTGCGGGAGAGTGCTGCTCATCTGGCGGTCAATTATCTGAAATATCTGCAGCTTGCTCTTGCCGGCAAGTGTCAGGAATTTTACATGGATTATGCCGCTTTGGAAAAAATTGCCGCACAGGATCAGGTCGCTCCGGATAAACTGCCCGGATTCCGGACGGTCGCTGCGTTTGATTCATGGGAGTTGAGTGAACGCAAATTGAGGCAGCGTTTCAGGATCACAGCTCCTTCCGGAAAGAGCTTCTATTATGCCGACAGGAGCTGTGCGGAAAGAAATTTCAATACAATCGTCAAGCGTATACAGAACGCCGGGAAAGAGGTGAAAAATGAGAATCCGTGAAATTACTTCACTTGAACAAATCCAGTTTATCCATGACCGGCTCTATGAATACAATTTGAGCAAAACCGGTGAAAAACGGCAGGAGATCATTCTGAAACCGGAACCGCCCCGGGCCGGTTGGTATGTGACTGACGGTGATGATGAGACGATACGGGGAGGGGTGGTCTGGCAGCTGCATCCGGGCAACGAATTGTATGTCGATTTCCTCTGGGTGGATGATTCTCTCCGGAAGCAGGGCGTCGGCCGTCAGCTGCTGGATCTGGCTTGTGCCGGAGCCCGGGAGCGGAAATGCACTGCAGTCACGCTTTTTACCTCCAGTTTTCAGGCTCCGGAGTTCTATAAAAAATACGGTTTTTCTCTCAGCAAAAGAGAGGGCGAGAGCTTTTTTTACCGCCTTGAACTTTGAATAACCGGAACGCACGGCAGGAGAATTTATGCCATTTTCAGCGGAAAAATGCGGAAAATTGGTGTTTTTTTGGAAAAAAATCATTTTTTTTTGAATTGTGTACTTGAATTTTTTACAGCGGCATGGTTCATTATGTCAGAAACAAGTATCCCGTGATGGCAACGGCCGGGGCAATAAGTTAAAGGAGTGTTGAATGAAGTATTATACTGAGGACCACGAGTGGATCGAAATCGTGGGTTCTGACGCAATCATCGGTTTGTCTGAATATGCGGCAGAGGCAATGGGAGAAGTCACCTTTGTTGAATTGCCGGAAGAAAGCGAGGATTTTATTGTCGGTGACCGCCTCGGCGGTGTGGAATCAGTCGATACTTCAAGCGATATTTATGCCCCCATCAGCGGTACGGTTTCCATCGTCAACGAGCTTCTGGTGGATGAGCCTCAGCTGCTTTCCGAATCTCCGGAAGACAAAGGCTGGATCTGCCGCCTTACCGACATCGACAGTTCTGACGTCGATGATATGATGAATGAGGAAGAGTACCTCAAGTACATCGATTCTCTTTAAGTTTCGGCTCTTCAGCGGAGTGTGCCATGCAGGAACGTTATTTCACAGTACGCAATAAAGCAGGGATTCATTGCCGTCCGTCTGGCGTGATTCTTACTGCGATGAAAAACGAGTTCCCCGATCACTTTTTTGAGGTGGTCAATCCCTCCGGAACCCGTTTGGAAATCAACAGTATGCTTGCGTTGCTCACTTTGGAGTTGACCTGCGGGACCCGGGCTTTGTTGCGGGTTGAGGGCATCGACGAAGAGCGGGCCATTGAACGGCTCTGTGAATTGTTTGAGCACGAATTTGATTTTCCGCCCCGCAAATGATGAAGAGCGAAATCAATGAAAATAATTCTGGGTCCGGAGTGGCGTGGTATCGCCGTCCGGATTTTTGGTTTTGGGCAATTGCCGCAGCCGGATTGCTTCTGCGGTTGGAGTATTTGCGGGAATTTGCTTTTTTTGACCATTTTTCTTTTGCTATCGGGCCGGATGTGCAGGATTACCATGCACGGGCGATCGGCATCCTCAACGGCGAATTGCTGCCGTCACGCCCCCATATCCACGCCCCGTTGTATTCATTTTTTCTGGCGCTCGGGTACAAGTTGACCGGGACATCGATCCCATGGATGCGGGCGATCCAGCTGTTGCTCAACTTCGGAGCGTACCTCGGGTTTGCCAAAATTCTGCAATGGCGCAAAGCTCCGAATAAGATCGTACTGTCCTTTTTTGCCTTTGCGATGTTCACTCCGGCGTTGATTTTTCATCAGGCGGAGCTGATTTCCGAATCCTTACTGGCGATACTGCTCTGTCTGGCATTTTTCCTGTTATACAAAAGTGAAGAGGACAATGCCCATTTGCGTTGGAGCGTTTTCGCCGGAGCGGCCTCCGGATTCACCATTTTGACCCACGGATTTTTGTGGGCGTTTGCCGGAATGGAAATTTTTTGGGCGCTTTGGCAGAAACGTTACCACCAGGCGTTGCTTTTTGCCGCCGGGATCGCCGGTGTCGTTTTGCCGGTGATCTTTGCCAAAAGCATCTATTATGAAAAATTCACCACATTGCAGAAAAATGCGATGTTCAATGTCTGGCTCGGCCACAATTCCCGGGCCGATGGAGGCTGCTGGATGCGTCCGGGCAATGTCTGGGAGAGCGAACACCGCAACACTGCCATCGAAGCGGAAAAACGCAATATTTCAGTTGACCGCATCTATATTGAGCGGATAATTGATTTTTACAAAGATGAACCGGTCGCATTTTTGAAGTTGACCGGTAAGAAATTGTGGAAACTTCTGCTGCCGGTCGAATTCATCTCCGGTGCCGATTCTCCGGCGATGATCGGCAAAACCTTCATTCAGCGTAATGGCCGTTTGGTTTCGGTTGCGCTGGGATTGTTTGCTATCGCCGGAGTGGTGCTGTTGTATTTGCGAAAAGTGGATTCTCCAAAAAATTATATTCACTTTTATCTGCTGACGGCGGCGCTGGCGGCGGCGCAATTACTGACCGTTACTTCCGGACGTTACCGCACCGGGATGATGCCGGGGGTGCTGCTCATTGCCGCAACGGCGGTCGCCGCATTGAAGAAGCGTCAGGCGGTGGTCGCATCGGTCGGTGCGGTGGTGATCAGTTTTATGCTGCCGCCGCTGCCTGCGATCGATGCCGAGGAACGCAGTTACATGGGAGAAGCCTTTTTCCGCAAAGGGAAATTTGACGAAGCTGACCGGGCATTTGCATTCGCCGCCGGGCAGCTTGATGATCCGGGCAGGTTCAATAATCTGCGGGGGATCATCGCCGAAAAGCGGGGCGATTACTCTACGGCTGCCAAATTCTATGCCGAAGCGATAACTCCGTACAGTGCTGAGGGGCACTTTAATTACGGTTTGCTGTTGAGTAAACATTTTCCCGATAAGCGAGAGGAGGCAACCGTATTTTTATATTCCGGATTGCAGCTTGATTCCTCCCGGCCGGATGTATTCAATCAGATCGGCGTCAATCTGGTTAAATCCGGCGATTTGAAAGTTGCTGAACTTGCCTTTGCTCTAGCGGTCAAACTCGCTCCGGAACATCCGGGATACCGGGGGAATTTGGAGTTTATCCGCCGCCTCAAAAGTGCCCGTGTTCCGGCAAAGCCGTCGGTTCCGGCGGTTCATAATAAATAAAACTTGACAAATTGCTGTTGCGGTGTTATATTCTTAAGTTTTTACATTCAGGAGCAGTATATTATGATGAAACTTGAACAGAAATATTTGCGTGAGAGAATCGGTTCCATGCGTCAGCTTGCTTTCATCCGCCGTGCCGTGCTGGAGGATGGCAAGGGCCGGAATATGCGGGTTATGGAAATTTCCAACGGAACCGGATTGAATTTTACAGTTTACCCGGATCGGGGTATGGATATCGGCGAGGCCAGTTTCAAGGGCGTTCCGCTGTCGTGGATAACTCCCAATGGTCCGGTTGCTCCGGCATTTTATGAACCGGACGGTTTCAACTGGCTGCGCTCCTGGGGCGGCGGATTGCTCACCGGATGCGGTTTGATGAATGTCGGCGGTCCCAATCGGGCCGGAGGCGAAAATCATGGTTTGCACGGTCGGCTTTCTCATACTCCTGCCGGTCAGGTGAATACCACTTCCCGCTGGAACAGTGACGGCGTCTACGAATTGAAAGCCGAAGGTGATATCCGGGTGAGCCGGGTGTTCGGCAAAAATCTGCTGATGACCCGTTCCATCCGCACCGCTATGGGCGACAATGCCATCGAGATCGAAGACACCGTTTGCAACGAGGGATTCCGGACTACTCCGTTTATGCTGCTCTATCACATGAATTTCGGATTCCCGCTGCTCAATGAAGATGCTTATCTGGAGGCCGTCGAACACAAAGTCACTCCGCAAAATACCATAGCTGCTGCCGGATTCCGGGAGTGGAACTGCGCTGAAGCTCCGATGGAAGATTTCGCTGAACAAGTGTTTTATCATGATATCCCGGCTGACGAAAACGGCATGGCATCGATTTCCATGATCAGTCCGTCGAGCAATCTCAAACTTACCGTCTCTTACCGGGTCGCCGAATTGCCCTATCTCGTGCAGTGGAAGATGATGGGGCAGGGCGAGTATGTCATGGGACTGGAACCTGCCAACTGCTACCCGGAAGGTCAGGAAAATATCGAAAAACGGGGGCTGCTCAAAGTTCTCGCTCCCGGAGAAACAGTTTCCACCAAAGTCCGGGTCGCTGTCGAAGAGTTGAATTGAGTATATGAAAAAGATCAAAGCATACGGTAAAAAAACAGAACGGCGTTATTTTTTCATTGAATCGCTGGGGTGTCCGAAAAATCTGGTCGAAGCCGAGGTCATCGCCGGTTCCATGATCAATGCCGGTTACGGGATCAGTTTCGATCCCGACCGGGCGGATATCTATATTATCTGCACCTGCGGATTTCTGCCTTCGGCCCGGGGAGAAGCGGCGGATTCCATCGCCAACGCTGTTGAGTGGAAAGCGGAAAAAAAACGCCGTACCATCGTTGTTGCCGGATGCTTGCTCAATCATGAAGATATCGGAAAGTTCCGCGAACACTTTTCCAGTGTCGATCTCTGGGTTCCGGTAAATGATACTGCCCGGATTCCGAAACTGCTCTCAGGTGAAGCTCCTGTCGGTGATGCTGAGGGGATAACGTTTCTCGCTGATGAACGCAATGTCCGGATGCAATTCACCTTGCCCCATGTCGCTTATCTCAAGATCTCTGACGGATGCAACAATCATTGTTCCTATTGTGCGATTCCGCATCTCCGGGGAGAGCTGCGTTCCCGTTCGATTGACGGGATCATTGCCGAAGCCAGCCAGCTGATCGCCAACGGCGTGAAAGAACTGGTGGTGATTGCACAGG
>JAZRNP010000150.1:0-12167 GCA_045648225.1 Victivallaceae bacterium
CCCATGATGGATGAGGGTATTTATACTTTTGTGCTGGTGATACCTCCCCGGTTTCAGAAAGATGTTATTGCCGGACGGGATCCGGAACTTCAGCTGAATGTCGATGCTACAAGAATGTCGCAGGCATTTACCGGAGCCGGATATATCCAGAAAATCGCCATGAATGAGATCAACACTTTTATCAAAGGGGAAAATAAAAGTTCATCCTCTCCGGCAAGATTGGTCATTCGTAACCGTTTCAATCAGAATCTGACTCAGGGATGGTTCGGTTCGGTAATGCAGCTGGTCAACAATATCACCATGCTGGCGATTATTCTCACAGGGGCCGCACTCATTCGCGAACGTGAAGCCGGTACTCTGGAACATTTGCTGGTACTGCCGGTGACGCCGTTTGAAATCATTGCATCCAAAGTCTGGTCGATGCTTCTGGTGGTGTTGACAGCTTCGGCTTTATCATTGATTCTGGTGATAAACGGAGCATTGAATGTTCCGCTGAAAGGGTCGCTGGTACTGTTTTTAACCGGAGTGGCATTTCATTTGTTTGCAGTGACTTCACTTGGAATCTTTCTGGCCTGCATCGCCCGGAATATGCCGCAGTTGGGAATGCTGCTGATTCTGGTTTATCTGCCGCTGCAGATGCTTTCCGGGAGCAACACTCCTCAGGAGAGTATGCCGATCTGGGTACAGCGGGTGATGCTGGCGGCTCCGACCACGCATTTTGTGGAATTCAGCCAGGCAATACTTTTCCGGGGTGCAGGTATTGATGTGGTCTGGAAACAATTCGCCATGCTGATCATTATCGGCAGTGTGCTTTTTGTCTATTCACTGGCCCGCTTCCGCCGTTCAGTGGCATGATCGCAAAGCGATGATGAGAAAATATACATCTTTGACAAAATAGTATACACTTTTTGTCAAAATCGCATTGGCAGATTACCATTTTCTCCGTTATATTATGTACAGGGAAAAAAAACACCAAACCCAAACGGAGAAAAATGATGAAAAAACGTATCGCTATTGCCGGTGCCGGCGTTCGGGCACTCTGCTTCGGCCGGGCCATTCTGGGAAGAGTCAAAGATTATTCTGAGATGGTCGCACTTTATGATACCAACTATTCCCGGATGACCGGATTCAATACCCTGCTCAAATCCAATATTCCGCAGTACACTGATTTTGATCAGATGGTCAGAGAGACCAAGCCGGAAATATTGATCGTCTGCGTGCCGGATTATGCCCATCCGGATTTGATCGAAATGGGTTTTGCCGCCGGATTGGAGATCATTACCGAAAAGCCGATGGCGATGAACCGGGAAGGTATCGAACGCATCCGGGCCGCCGAACTCAAATACGGCAAAGAGGTCACGGTGGCATTCAATATGCGTTTTGCCCCCTATTCAGCTGCGATCAAAGAGGTCATGAAATCCAATCCCATCGGAAAAATCACCAGCGTCAATGCCGAATGGATGATCGACCGTTACCACGGACAGCAGTATTTCCACCGCTGGCACGCCGATATCAGCAAATCCGGCGGTCTGCTGGTGCACAAAGCCACCCACCACTTTGACCTGCTCAACTGGTTCCTCGATGATGAACCGGAAACGGTCTATGCCAACGGTTCACTCGAACAGTTCGGTGCTTCCAACGATTTCCGCGGTGACCGCTGCACCGGTTGTCCGCACGCCCAGAAGTGCTGGGCGGTTCTGGAATCCACTCTGGAAGACGGCGACCTCAATCCCGGCAGTGACGGAGAGATTTTCAACGAGCTCTATTTCAAAGCCGAACATGAGGACGGCTATTTCCGGGATCAGTGCTGCTTCAATCCCAAAATCGACATCTTTGACACCATGAGTCTGATGATCAAATACAAGAGCGGAACTGTGGTCAATTATCAGGAAACCTCTTATGCACCGGTTGCCGGATACAAGATCGTATTCAACGGTACTGACGGCCGGGTTGAAGTCGGTACTTACAACCGCGGAGCCCGTCCGGACAACATGGGCGAAGAGGATTATATCCGTATTTTCAAAGGTACCAACCGTCAGAATATCACCATGAAAGAGCTTTCCTTTGTTGAGGAAGCCACTCCCCACGGCGGCGGCGACAACCGGTTGTATGATCTTCTGCTCGGAGCCGGCGGTGATGATCCGCTTGGTCAGCAGGCCGGTTCCCGTGCCGGAGCGTTGAGTGCATTGATCGGAATTACCGGTAATGAATCCATCAAATCTGGAAAAGTGGAAAAGATCAATTTCTGAAAGGTTGTATGAGCATGCTGGTTTCATTGCGTCACTGTCTGGCAGGCCAATTGGAGATTCTGGGATCTGATCCGGTTCAAATGATTTGCCGTAAGGTTCTCGTTCAGGAAAAATGCCGTAATGAAATCGAGCTTTTTTCCATTGGCAACGATTTTTTTGCTGACCATTGGAAGCCGCTGCAAAAGCTGCAGCTTCATGTCCAGAAACGGCACAAAAGCGAAATTCCCGGCACGGAACTTATCCCGGAAGACGGTTCTGCGGTCGATGCCGATCCGGCATTGATCCTTGGCGACGGTAAAAAGGCATTGCTGTGCGGGTTTCTGGATACGGATATCCATTGCGGCCGTTTTGATGTAAGTTCGGACGGGATCCGCTGTATTGCAGAATATCATCCGGCATATCGCCCGGAAACGGAGACGGTATGTTCTCAGAAGATCGTTTTTATTTCCGGAAAAGATCCGGTTGAACTGCTCAAGCAGTATGCCGCACTGATTTCTGCAAATTATCATCTGTCGCCGCAAATGCGTTTTCCCCGTTATGCCGTCGGAGCCAATTGGCACTATTACGGGCCGACAATGACTGAAAAGCAACTGGATGAGGAACTTGATTCCATCATCTCCCGCCGGATCCCGTTGGATGTTTACCAGCTGGACGACGGCTGGCAAAAGGATTACGGCGACTGGGAACCCAACTGCAAGTGGCCCTCCGGCATGAAAGCTGCGGCTGACCGGATAAAAGCTGCCGGGATGATCCCGGGAATCTGGATCACCCCCTTCCTCTGCGGTAAAAACAGCGTTTCCCGCTTCCCGGAGGATTGGATGCTGCGTGACGCTGACGGCAACCGGCTCACCATGATGATCGGGGTAATACCGTTTTTCATCTTTGACCCCTCGCATCCGGGGGTGCAGGAATATATAAAATCGTTTCTGCTGACCATTAAATCCTGGGGATATGTCTATTACAAAATTGACTTCACCCGCTGCCTTTTCCTCAATCCGGCGGCGTGTCCGTATGACCGGAGCATAACTTTGCTTCAGCTTTACCGCCGGGGTATCGAACTTCTCCGCAACACCCTCGGTGAAGAATGCTGTTTGAATCTCTGCGGCGGTCATGAAGGAGCGACGGTCGGACTTGCCGATGTCACCCGTACCGGCAGAGATACCTACGGAAAATGGGACAAACCGGAAGATGCACCCTGGATCCGGATCCGGGAATGCGTGATGCGGGGATGGATGAATTCATTTCGCATGAGCGATCCGGACGCCTCCATCATGCGGCTCAACAGTCAGCCGTTGCCGGAAGATGCAGATTTCACCCCGCACGGATTCGCGGAGAATTATGCCAATCTTTCCTGCGGATTTTTGAGTGATATTGAAGCTGAGACTTTTGTGCTCAACCAGTTCCTCGGCGGCGGCATTGCCGAAATCGGGGAGCGTTTGCCTGATCTTTCCGGAGAACGGCTGGCTCTTTTGAAAAAGGTGGTTCCCCCGTACGGTGAAGCTGCCCGGCCGCTGGATTTTTTCACTTATCCCATGCCGCAGTTTTACCGCACCGAAATAAGCTCTCCGCTTCCGGAACTGGAATCATGGACGATCATTTCCGTACTCAATATTACAGATGAAACCGCAGATTTGCATTATCCTGAAGAGTTTATTGCGGAAACGATGGTCTATGACCTTTCAGAGATGAAGATGATCGGAATTTTTGCTCCGGGTGATAGTCTGCTCATTGCCGGAGTCCCCGCGCACGGATCTAAAGTGTTGAAATTTATCCGGATGCCGGAAAAACGTCAACCGTTCTTTGTTGCCGATGATCTGCATTATTCTGCCGGTGCCGTGGAAATCGTTTCCATAAAAACAGAAGGCAATGCCATTTGCGGACAATTGAAGTCACCATGGCATTGCCGGGTGCGGATTGCCGGAGCATTCCCGCTGCCTGACGGTAAGTCGTGGCAGATCGTTGACGGGGATTGCGACAGCAACGGCGGATTTACTCTTACACTTGAGTGATTCCCTCCGGCAGGGTTATGCTGTCGTTGCAGCAGCCTTCCCGGCGATCGATGACCACTTCGATATTGCCGTGAGGAGTCGGGAAGATTCCGCGGATCTTTTCGCCGGGGACACCCAGCGGTTTGAACACGATCTCTTTCCAATTGACTTTATTCTGACGGATTCCGCAGATGATATCCCGGAAAAACACCATCGGATAGGCACTCCAGGCGTGGCAGCGGCTGTTCCCGGCGGAGAAGTTTTCCGGCCAGTGTTCCGGGGTATTGGTCAATCCCATATCCAGCATTTCGCCCCACCAGCGGGTAATGGCATCGACGATTTCGGCATCACATCCCAGAATTTTGGCAGCTTCAAATATGTAGTACATAAAGTAGCAGCTCGGGCGGCGGGGCACCCGGTGGTCGGAAGCGAGCAGGGGCAGAATGATCTCATTTTTCCATTGTTCATGGTATTTTTCAAATCTTCCGCTGATAATTGCCATTGCTGCGGCGTGCGGGGCGGGATTTTCCAGTTTCAATGCTGAAACGATCCGTTCGGCACACTCTTTACAGACGTTGGAAACTTCGTCGTCTCCGGTCAACGCAGCCAGTTCGGCGATCTTATCCATGCCGTAAACGGCCAGCAGATTGTAGGTCTCTTCTTTGTCCAGATCTTTGCACCAGTCCACAAAGAACCAGTAGCGTTTATCCACCGGCATCAGGCCGCTGGCACTTTCCCGGACAAAGAATTTGATGATATTGTACGCTGTATCCCGGTGCTTGGTGTAAAGTTCCGTGCTGCCGGTCTGGTAGTAATGCGAATAAAGCGAAATAAGGAATATCGCCGAATAATCCGGCAGCACTGCAGAGGGACTCATCGCCGGAGCAACCCCGTAAGTCAAGCCGTTGGGCAGTGTCCGGGCCGCCATGATCTCATGTCCCCGGATCAGCAGACGGTCATCGGTCGAAAGTGCAAAGGTGTTCACCGCCTGCACCAGCGCATCTCCCCACCACTGGGCGAATTCCCGCCACGGTCCGTCGAGATAGGCATCGTACATACAGTGACGCTGAGTGGCAAGACAGATTTTCCAGATGTCGTTCAGACGTTTGTTTTCGCACTGGAAACGGCTCTGAATATCCATCGGGTAGACGGTTTCCCGGATGGATGGGGTGATTTTCAATTTTCCGCCGGTACGGTCGAGCATCATGACGGCCCGCATACCCCACGGTAAAGTTAATTCATGATGATTGGAACCGCATTTCAGTTTGATCCGTCCGCCGTAGGTGGTATTGGTATGGTTGATCCACGGATGACCATCGCTGTTAAAGGCTTCAAAGCAGCAGAAATCCAACACGGCCCCATCTTCTGGAGATTCGATATCAAAGATGAGGTGTCCGATCACTTCACCTTCAAAATCAAAGACCTTGACTCCTCCGTCAGAATTATCCCAGATCAGCTGATCTTTTTTGAGATATTCCCGCAGATGGACAGTTTCCTGCCAGTTTTCTCCGGAAATAAGTTTGCCCTGTTCCCGCAGCACGGGGGTGAGGATCTCCATTGACGGCATGGGGAAATAACGTTTTATGAAATCGGTCCAGGGAGCGGCTCCGGGCAGACGCAATGCATCTTCTTTGGGGTGAACCCACTCCTCTCGGCACTGATATTCCGGCATCATCCAGTCGGCTTCACCGGTGCGGCAGTCAAAGTGTTCCAGAAAAGCGTATTGGGACGCGCAGCGTCCGACCTGACGGGTGTATCCGGGAGCTTCCCGGACCAGCCACTGCTGGTCGGTGCCGATATTGACTCCAGCAATATTTCCGGAGAGCAGAAAGCCATGGATACCGGCATAGATATAGGTGTAATTGGAACAGCCGTAATGGTAGATCAATGCGGCGATGACATTTTTGCCGGGGCGGAGATATTTGGCAATATCCAGTTCGTCGTAGGGCCACTGTTCCTGAATTCCGCGTGCCGGGCCGTGAGCGACCCACTGGCCGTTGACATACAAGGTGTAACGGGCATCTGCGGTGACATGGATGGTGGCGGTTTCCGGAACGGCGGTCAATTCAAATTCCCGTCGGAAGTGGATCCGGCGATCCTGTTCATAGCTGGGCATCGCCGCATTGTTGTGAAGCCAGTATGCATCCGGAAAAATATTGTTGAATCCAAGATCTGCTGCCATAATTTTACTCCATATTGCTGAGATTATTTTTACACCTGATTAAGATACATCACAAGCTCTTTTTTTTCAACCGTAACTCAGCCTGAGCTTATGCGTTTTTTCCCGGAATCAGCGGGAGCAGATAATTTTCGGTGCGGCATAGCGAAATCAGCATACCGTTGCGGTAGATCGCCTCCACCAGATCAAAACGGCCGGTCAACGGCGGTGAATTGATCAGTTTCAAGTAGAGTTTTGCCGCATTACGGTTGCGGCGACGCTGACGCATGGACAAATTGAGAAAAGGAGCAAAGTTCCGGTGATAACGCCGGCTCTTGACTTCAATGAAAACAATCTCATTTCCGTCAAGAGCGACGATGTCCAACTCACCGGCTTTGCATTTGAAGTTGCGTGCCAGAATGGTCATGCCATCGGCGACGGCGGCTTGGGCCGCAGCGTTTTCGCCCCGGATACCGAGGCGGCGGGTGGATTTTCTGGCACGTTTGGAGATCAGCATTATTTTTTCTTCCGCAGATCGATACCGGTTTCCTCCCAGAAGAGGGTGTCTTCCACCGGTTTATTATCGATTTCCCAGAAGTGGTTCATCACATCCTCTTTGCAGACACCGGCAGCGGTGACGGTTTCCAGATAGGATTTGAGTTCTTCCAAGGTGCAGGATTTTTCCGGTGCGATTGCCGGGATCAGTTTAACCAGAGCGGCAAAGAAGTTGTCCGTTACCGGATTGGATTTCCACTGCACACCGCCCAGAGTACATACGGTCAGAACTCCGCCATTGGCGACTTTGAGCGAGAAACAGTGCGAGAAGTTTCGCAAGGTATCATCTGCGATAAAATCTTTTACTCCGTGGAGCAGACCTTTCATCCGGTCGCGCACCGGCTTGTCGATGCCGTTGATGTGTTCGACCACCGGGAGCGGGCATTTGTCCAGATTTGCTTTGTATGCTCCTTCCAGCAGCGGCTGCATATTCATGTCGAAATACCGTTCTGCACCCAGAGCTTTGCACAGTTCCGGATGATTGATGAATCCGCCAAGATTGCTGCCCCGATCCCAGATGCAGGGTTTGAAGCGTTCCAGTGCGCCGGGCAGATAATATTGATTGCCCGGTTTGTCCCGATGGTAGAGCAGCAGGACATTCTTTCCGGCGGCCAGTTCATCAAGCACCCGGTCGGTAAGAGAATCGGTGACAAAGAGATTGCTCTTTTCGGCGGAACTGCCGGCGGCAAAGAATTTTTCTGCTTCCGGGTCATTGAGTGCCAGTTCCGGGCGGGTTTCCACTGCGGTGCGGGGATAGAGCCAGATATTCCAGGAGTTTTCCAGAACCAGGTCATCACAGCAGAAGGTCGCTGTCACCGGAATTCTTGCCGGAAGTTCCGACGGAGTGAATTTCAATTCAATGGTGGCAAGTTTCTGCAGATTTCCGGCCAGAGCAATATTATTTCCCTCCCACAGAGTTTCTCCGTTGGCGGAAACTTTCACGCTGCCGCAACGCCGGGGATTTTCCAGAAAGTTGGAAATATAGAGCTGCATTGTGATCGGAGTGTCGCTGAAAAATACTTCATTGCCGAAATCAGCCAGCAATGCGGCATTGCCGTTGAAGCAGTTCATCCATTCCGGTTTGATGTATTTGTCATCGTCAAAGAAATCCACGATACCGTTTTTATTTTCATACTTCAGGCAGTCGGCAAACTGAAGCATTTCAAAACCGCAGAGTCCGGAGAGCCGGAGCCGTTCCAGATAGGTCTTGATCCCCATCATTTTGAACTTCCGTGAACCGTTGATGTAATCCGGCAGTTTGGCGGTGAGCTTTTTCCGTTTGATCAGTGCCGGAAGATCGGTCAGGTAGCGGGGCTTTTCGATGTCGTTGGCTTCGAGATAATCTTTGCCGACCGCTGCACAGAAATCGTCGAATTTCCGGTTGAGAGCTTCGTAATCCGGAATGTCGATGTAGTGCAGTGCTTCATGGGCCAGTACCGGTCGGAGCGGAACGGCTTCCCGGCGGATCGCCGCAGAAAAACTGTTGCCGGAGGTGGCAGTTTCCAGTTTTTCGTCAAAAGTGGAACCATTCATGCGCCAGCAGTTATCGGTGTTGAACATATCCTGATGGTGTTTGAACGGGAAATAGTAGGCGATATGCTGGGAGAATATATCTGCACTTGACCGGTCAAATTCGCCCCAGCCGGAGTTGTCCATAATGAGTTTGGACGGGGCGAGAGCCTTGCCCTGTTCATAGAGTTTGCGCACTTGCGGATAGTGACCGGCCTTGTGCATTTCGTTGCCGATACAGAATATTGCCACCGAAGGATTATTGCGGTAACGGAGAATGGTCTCTTCCCAGCGTTCGTTGCTCATGGCCAGATTCTTTTTGTTGCCGCCGGCGTCGAACTCATAGGCAAAACCGATCTCCATGTGGATGAGCAGACCCTCTTCATCGGCCGCTTCGACAAATTCGGGAGCGGGGATCCGGCTGTGGAATCTTACCAGATTGAAGCCGTATTTTTTTGCCTGCCGGATATTTTTTACCGCAGCTTCTTTGAGGGATTTTCCGGTCATATTCGGGTGTTCATGAGCGACGATCCCCCGGATGTACCCACGCAGAAAGCAGGGAGTCCCGTTGAGCATGACGGCCCGGTTGTCCAGAGTGGCAATTTCGCAGTAGCCGAAACGCTGCGAAACATTCTGGCACTTCAAGGTGTAAAGTTCCGGATGTTCCGGCGACCAGCATGTTAGATTGGAGGCATCAAAAACGGTTACGATTTTGTTTTCGCAGGTCTTGGTGTAGAGCAGTTGAGCCACCGGTTTTCCCGAGGCATCCACGATTTCCGGAGCAATCAGAGGAGTGTCGCTTTCGACATACACCAATTGTGCCGATACTTTGCTTTGAATAAAAAGATTCATAATATTTCCCTGTGCTGAATAAATTTGAAAATTCTGCTCACTGTGGCATTAAAAATCATACCACGATATAATGAAACATCCCCCCGGCAGTTTATTGATGCCGGGGGATGATGAACTTATTTGATCACCATGATCGAAATCTGCGCTGCTTCGAGAGTGCGTTCGATCTTGAGTTGATCGCCATTTTGAGTGAAGTTGAGTGTTTTGTAACTTCCATCGCCCTGCAGTTCCCGGATTTCGCTGACTTTGGCTTTGGAGGTCAGCTCCAGCGGCAGAGCATCGTAACCATAGTTGATCGCAGTGTAGAGCTTGCGGCCGTCGGCAAGATTTCCGCAGATTAATTTGCAATCCTGAGCGGTGTTGATCCAGGCGGGGATGCCGCCGAGTTTTTCCAGAATCGACAGATAGAACTTTTTGCGTCCGGGATTGAGCACCATCATGTAGGGCCACGCCATGATATCCATGCTCATGGTGACAACTTTACCGCCGAGGGCGTTTTCAAAGTACACTGTACCGGGCATGACGTATTCAGCCTGCGCACCTTTGTAGGCGGTCATGGATACTTTGCTCAACGGTTCAGCACCGGGGAGCATGGTCAGAAATGCGGTGTTGTCCCGGGCGGAGTAGGTCATGCCGACTTGGGGTTCGAGCAGACTTGATTCACGGTTGGCTTTGAAAGCATTTTTGCGTTTTCCGGCGGAGATCAGCTGTTCCTGAACGCTGCCGGTCTTGATCGTTCCCATGACCGAACACTCGGCTTTGACACCGATAAGTTCGCTGTAACCTTTTGCGGTGAGGATACTGGCGGCAACACCGTCGAGCAGACAGGGGCCGGAAAGGATTTTGCGGATCTGTTCATCGGTGTAGTAGATCACCTGTTCTCCGGCGACGAGGATGATGCCTTTACCGTCCATATCGGTGTAGTGCACCGGGATGCCCAGACGGCCGAAAGCGTAAACTCCCCAGTCGCTTTTGTAGTGGAATCCAATGCCTTTGTGAGGGTAGGGTTCGCTTTCAAAGGGCGGGATCAGCGTGAGCGTGCCTTCCGGAGTGAATGAACGCATCAGGCGGTGAAGTTCGCGGTAAAGTCCCTGATTGGCGGCGATGACATCTTCGTAAAAACGGGACTCTTCCGGAAGCGGACAGCTGCTCTGGTCGAGCCAGAGTTTTCCGCCGTCAGTACCGTGGAGCAGACCGCTGACGATATGGAGATTCATCGTCCGGGCACTTTTGCTGAAACGGTTGTGCGGGCAGGTGTCGGATTCATCGAGCAGCGGCACGCCCAATTTGCGGAAGTTGACGGTCTGCCAGGAGGTTCCGCGATCGACCCGGGCCTGATCTTTGGCGTTGCTTTCCATATAGTTGGCGTTGCTTATCCGGAGGAAGGGCTGCGGGCCGCCGATATATTTCAGCTGGCTGGGAACATAGTCGAAGCGCGGACCGCAGATGCAGACAGCACCGTTGATTTCGGGATTGACTTCATCGCAGGCACGGCGGATGGCTTTGCAGAGTTCGTCCATGCCTTCGATATTGACCTCTTCAAATGCCTGTGCGATGGGGTCGAAAGGTTTGACATTTTCGAGATATTCGACCAGTTCTTCACGGGTGAAACGGCGTCCGGTTTTCTCTTCGAGACGGGAGAGATGGTAGGGGCAGTAGCAGTTTTCTCCCATGCGCATATCGTCATCGCCCATAAAGAAGTCCGGTCCTTCGACGGCGACCATCTTTACAGCGTTATATATATAGTCGAGGAAATTGGGTTCGTAGGGGCAGAAGCGGATCGATTCGGTGCCGTTCCCGGCGAGAGATTTTACGCCTTCGATGCCGCATTCCGGGGCGAGGTTCCAGTAACCGCCGTGGCCGATGGAGGATTGGATGAGGATACCGAGTTTGAACGGTGCATCTTTGAGCAGAGCTTTCAAGCGGCGGAACGAAGCCGCCTGCTGACGGATTTTGTCGTAAACATCCATGCCCTGCGGGTGCATCGGATAACTCATGGCAAAGCGGGTGATTCCGGCACGCTGGTAACGTTCGCAGATAAGCTTGGCAATATATTCTTCATCTCCGGCAAAATTGGGGATGATGGAGACGAAAAAGAGCTCCGGCGCATCGGTTTTGTAAATGGGGGGAGTTAATTTCGAGTTCATAATATGGTTTGATCCCTTTTTAGATTATACAGTTCAAAATTGTTTTAGCAATCTAAAATAGCACACAATAGGGGAAAAGCAAGTCTTTATCCACCTTATGAGGCAAATAATTTGACAAAGTGCATAAGGTGTGCTATATTAAATGATTGTCAAGTGATGACTTGAAACCTTGAACCGTCCGGGGAGGACAGTTTCAAGACGGAGAATGTCCGTCAACCCATGAGGTTTCCAGCGCAGGTGCCGGTCGCAGAATCGCCCGTCGCGTGGTTTGCCCAGGGGTTCTCGGAAAAGAGTAGAAGTATAGAGAACAGTATTGAGGTCTGGGTAAAATGGCGGAGTTGAGCGAAGCAAAACACATCAGTGTCTATTCAGGAAGTGCACATCCCGAACTTTCGCAGCAAATTGCGGATTATATCGGTATAAGTCTTGGCAAGGTTCATATCACCCATTTCCCTGACAGCGAAATCTTTGTGCAGTTTGATGAAACTGTGCGCCGTTCTGATGCGTTCCTCATCCAGCCGACCTGCACTCCGAGCAACGATAATCTGATGGAACTTCTGATCATGATCGATGCTGCCCGCCGTGCCAGTGCCGCCCGGATCACTGCCGTGCTGCCCTATTTCGGATATGCCCGTCAGGACCGTAAAGATAAACCCCGTGTCCCCATCACCGCTAAACTGGTGGCGAATCTGCTCACCTGTGCCGGTGC
>JAZRNP010000151.1:0-3406 GCA_045648225.1 Victivallaceae bacterium
AGAGAGACCTCCCTCCACGGTTCAATAACCTTTTCAGTGTCCTGCGGATCCATATCATACAATTCACACAGACGTCTGATGTAGGCAAGTGTATAGACCGGTTGGGGCAGCTCTTTATAATCTCCCTGCTCCAGAGCAGTCACATACACCGCCCGGATTTTAGTGATCTCCTCGACTTCAGCGGCGGACAATCCCATGCGGCAGCGTCCCTCCTCCAAAAGGCGGGAAGATTCAGCCTTATCGGAATCAACGGGTTCATTGCGCCGCCGTTTTTTCCGGGGGATGGAGATATTTTCCTCCACGGGATCTTCTGCCGGAACCGGGTTATTTTCTTCGCGTTCAGAATATTCAGCAGCAACTGCGGCAACCGTATCCCCGGAGCTTTCGGGGACAACATTTTCCGCTTCAAAATTATCATCGGCGGCAAACAGATCTTCGCTGTCATTGATCTGCCGTCCCGACCGGTTCCGCTTGTTGAAATCCAGCATTCTGTTATTCTCCTATATCAATACCATCAAAAACCAGAATATCCCGTTTATTGCCGCTTCCGGACGGAGGTCCGACAATACCCCGATCCTCCATTTGATCGACGATTTCGGCAGCACGGTTATAACCGATTTTCAACCGCCGCTGCAAATAGCTGGTACTTGCTTTGCGGTCGAGGATGACCACTTCCAGTGCACGGCGGAAGGTATCATCATCATCGGGTCTCATATACTTCTTTATCAGGGGTGCAATATCGGCACGGTCATCATTGTCAATGGATTCGTACTCTTCATCGATCTCTTCATCATCAGCACTTTCTTCGACCAGAACATTGTCATCAAAACGCTGCGGAGCCTGATCGGAAATGAACTGCACCACCTTTTTAATATCATCATCCTTGACCCAGGCACCCTGTACCCGTTCGATTTCCATACTGGAACTGGTCATGACCAGCATATCGCCGGTACCGAGAAGTTTTTCTGCACCCGGAGTGTCCAGCACCACCCGACTGTCCACCAGACTGCGCACCTGGAAACAGAGCCGGGTGGGCAAATTGGCCTTGATAACACCGGTGATGATGTTGGTCGAAGGACGCTGGGTGGCGACAATAATGTGAATACCGGCGGCACGTCCCTTCTGGGCGATCCGGGTGATATTGGTTTCCACATCTTTTTTGGCTTCCGTCATCATCAGATCGGCAAGCTCGTCCAGAATGATCACGATCAGCGGCATTTTCGCCGGTATCGGATGACCGAATTTATCCAATTCCGGCTCTTCGGGAACCGGACGGCTGTTGAATTCAGCAAGTTTTTTCACTCCGACCTGAGCGAGCACATGATAACGGCGATCCATCTCATTGGCCGCCCAGCGCAAGGCGATGGGAACTTTGGACGAATCATTGATAATCGGAGTCAGCAGATGCGGCAGCTTTTTGTAAGCATCGAATTCCACGATCTTGGGATCGACCATGATCAACCGCAGCTCATCCGGACGGAAGCGGAAAAGCATACTCATGATCAAAGAGTTTGAACAGACGCTCTTACCGGTACCCGTGGCACCGGCGACCAGCATATGCGGAGCTTTGGCGAGGTCAAGGATGACCGGTTTGCCGGAAACATTTTTTCCGAGAGCAAGCGGTATTTCCGCTTTGCCGAGCTTCCACTCATCACTCTCCATGACCGAACGCATGAAAACGGCTTCCGGGCTGGTGTTGGAGACCTCGATACCGACCACAGAACGGCCGGGAATGGGAGCAAGCACCCGGATGCTGGTCGCCGCCAGCGACATCCGGATGTTATCCTGAATCTGTTCGACCTTACGGACACTGATTCCGGGATCAAGCGTTATTTCATAACGGGTAACCCGGGGGCCGGAAACAAATCCGGTCACCCGACCGGCAATGCCGAAATCGTCCAATGTCTGCTGTATTTTAGTTGAAGCCAGCTCGATCGCATCGCTGCTTTCGCCCATAACATTGGTTCCCTGAGCAAGCATGGAAATGGGAGGCAGGACAAATTCGCCGACATCGCCGCGAAGTTTTTCACCTTTTTGAACCACAGTCGTACCAACTGCCGGAGTTTCCAAAACCCGGGCAGGAGTTTCCGCAGCTGCAGTTGCAGCGGCAGCAGTTGCCTCGGGAAGAATCTTATTATCTTCCGGCTCAGGAAGATCTTTGAAAAGCGTATCATTCTGCGGTTCATCTTTTTCGTCATCTTCCGCAGATTCACTCAAACGGAAAAGATCCCGCAGCCGGGATGGTTTTTCATTATTTTCAGCTGCAGCCGGCGGCTCTTTTTCCTCCCCGGCTTCGTCAGCGTCATCGAAGAAATCCTCTTCGTCTTCCTCCTCTTCAGCTTCTGCCCAGCGGCGGCGGCGATCCATCCGTCCCAGCGGCGGAGCCGGAACTGCTTCATTTTCCCGGAGCATCCACATCCGGACGATCAGATACCAGTCGGTGATATAAAGTATGGTGATCCCGGCAACAGTGAGGATCCATCCGGTGACCATGGTTCCGATAACGCCGATGACCGCCGGGAGAATACCGGGCACACACTCTTTTACCGGAGGTGCCGCCAGAAACTGTCCGACGACTCCGGCCGGCAGAGACAATTCAGGAACCATCTCCCGTCCCAGCCCCAAACGGCTGACCACCGGGGCAAAGACCGCAGGTTCAAGTGCAAACAGCAGCAGCAATCCGCTGCAAAGCAGTAATACTCCGGCAATAAAACGGGAAAACTTTCCCGGAGACGGCAGAAAGAGCCGGATCGTGCGCAGCAGAAAAATAATTACAGCGACATAGGCAACCAGACCGAAATTCAGCAGCATATACCAACTGAAACGGGCACCGAAAGGACCGATCCAGTTTCCCGGAACTTCAGAGCTGCCGCCGTAAATGGAATTGACATCTTCCGGAGAATAAGATACCAGAGAAAGCAAGGCAAAAAAGGCAATACAAAACAGCAGCAGCGGCAGCAGTTTCAACTCTGCTCCGACCGAACCGTTATTTTCCGGATCATGCTCTTTTCTAATCACCATATCACCATTTTTTTAAATTTGAAACAATGCACTTTCAAGAGGTAATATACCGCAGGAATCCTCCGATTGCAAGCGGCATAAACCATTTTCACCACTCTTTATTTGATGTAAAAATCCGGGTACAGCTGCTGCCGAATTCACTTTTGCGCAGTTTCGCCGCACAATCTGCGGCGCAACAGCTGTCTCCGAACAATGCAAAGAGCGAAGAACCGCTGCCGGAAAACTGCACGCACCAGCCGCCATGATCCAGAATAAAATCTTTTATCAACCGGCAGAGCGGAAATTTTTTCCACAGAGCAAACGCCAGATCATTGCGCAGCAGTTCATTCCAATCCGCCTTTTCCGGAGCCGCAAAGGCCGCAGCATAATCCTCCGGCCCGATGGG
>JAZRNP010000152.1:0-2716 GCA_045648225.1 Victivallaceae bacterium
AGCTCCGACCCATGGTATGCCCGCTTCGGTATCGACAGTACCCCGACCTCGATTGCCGGTAACGATGCCAAGGCATTGGATTTGCTTACGGCAAATTCTCCGGAAGCCGCCATGGGAGATTCTTTCGATTATAAATTGAAAGCGGATCCCAATAATATCGAAAATCATGAGCGGCCCAGTTTGCCGTTTTTGCGCCGGATCGGCAACAGTGGCAGCGATAATCCCACATTCAAAAACAGTGAAGGTGAAGTGAATGTCGAAGCATGGCGTCGGCAGATCGCCGCCAACTTCAATGACTATTGCGATGCCGACAGCGTGCCCACTTCCGATAAGGCTGCCAACACCTGGGCGACTTATGGTGCAGATATGCCGACTTATACCGGTAATGAAAAAACTCCTTACCTCTACGAAATGGGATTCGGTTTGGGGTTGGTTTCTACCGGTGATAAAGCAACTGCCAAAGCTGGATTTGGTGATTTGGAGACGACATATGTCGATAATACGTTGGCCACCAGTTTCAATGGCTTCCTCAACTTGAAGCTTTACGCAAAACTTGCCAATATTTACCCGCTTGCCAATGATGACAGCAGCAATAAATACTATGCCGATTGCAAACCCACCAAGGTTCAGATGTGGTTTAAGCCGACTGAAGTGGAGCTTCAGGTCAGTTGCAAGTATGAAAACAGCGATAAGAGTGTCGCCGAAGAAAAAAATACAATAACAGTCGCTGAGAGCGATTCCAAATTGCCTGAGTTCAAAAATGTATTTATTGCCTCTCATGAATTCGATTATTCAGGATCTGATGAAACCGGCAATAGTTACGATGTCAGTTTTGCCACGGTGAATAACACTGACGGCAGCAATCCTTATCCGGTTTCTGCCATCAAAAGTGATGGTGCAAGTACAGATAACCATTGGGGCCGTGTCCGTCAGGCAGCATTCTCCGGTCAAGTGGTCATTTCCAATCTGGATCTCAGTAAATTGGCTGAGCTCAATGATAATAAATCCGTGGTACCGGATGGAGCAACAAATTATACCCTCAATATCAAAGTCGTTGTTAAAAAGATCAAGGTGCTCAAGGTTCAGATCGAAACCGAGCGGGCTGTCCTCGGTTATAAAAACGGAGACGGAAGCAAAGTTACCAATGTTGACTTTGTACGCGGTTTCGACGATACCAATCCGTTGGTTTGGACTAACGATCAGGACGACACTAAAGCCAAAGAGCTTGACTTCTCCGAGTCGACCACGAGCAACGGGGTGCCAAAATATACGGCTTTGCTCCTCGGCGGCGTCCGTAACTATGACCCGCGGCAGAATCTCAATCCCGGAGACTGGGCGCGTACCATGAGAATCGGTACTTCTGTCGCGCTGCAGCCGACTGCGGAGGAATTTGCCGCTGTCATGGATGTCGAAAAAGATGGCGAAACTGAAACTGTAAAGGGATTGCCCAATGGTTCGGTCGATAACGAAAATGCTGCTTTCAGTCCGGTTCCCAAAACATTTGAAGATGGCAAGCTTGATCCTAATCAGGACCAGGAAATTGTTGCAGCCGATTCCGGTACCGCTACTCCGGTCGGTCCCGGATGGCGGGACAATGCCGCCGGTGAAGATGATTCCAAACGTTTGTCCACCGCCTTTATCCGCAACGCTCCGATGATGAGCCCGTGGGAAATCGGTCTTATCCACCGCGGCGTCAAGTGGCAGACTTTGAATATTAAAAAAGCCTGTGATCCGGGGAACAACAGTAATGCAATCACTCTTGCCGGACACGCTCCCACGGAGAATTGGACCTCTGACGGAACCAGTTATACCGGTGGTGACGGAGCCATTCTCGATCAGATCAAAATGACCGATCAGTGTTCCACCTACGGCAAAGTCAATGTCAACAAGCTGCGCTCCTGCGATCCGGAATACAACGTGACTTATGATAAGGAAATCATCCGGGTTCTCTTTGATCAGCTCCGTTACGATCAGCAAATGCAAGATTTTTATGCCAATTCCACCCGGGATGCGACAACTCAGAATTTCCCTGAAACTCTTGATGGTGGAACTGTACTCGATATCAATGCAAATCTGAACACTGTTTTAAGCAATATGACATCCAGCGATGTTCTGTATACCAGCCGGGCACAATTCCTCGGGACTTCTTTGGCGACTGCTTTCGGTGGTATTGACACAGATGGAGATACCGACGCAGCAAGAGAAGAAATTATCGGTAAAACTATCAATCTACTCTGTGCTGAAAGTGTCGCTCCCACTCAGATCTATGCGGTGATCGTCGCTCAATCCATCCGGGATCTCGGAGGATACCAGCGTCGCTATGATGCGGATAATAATCCTCAGGAAAAAACGGATTGTGAAATCGGAAAGATGGATTTCTCTGATGATAAATCGGTTTGCTTCGATGAGATCACCGGTGAAGTCAAGATGTTCGTCACCATCGACCGTGATATCAACACCGGACGCATGACGGTGCGCCGCATTGACTATTTGGAGTAGGCGTGCTGCGGCGGCGCATTGCGGGCAATCTTGGCGGCAAATCGTCGGACACCGCCTCGGTCGAGTACAGTCGTACACCTTGTCCCGGCGTAGCTTTAGCGAAGACGGATCCCTCTGCGTTGCCTTGATTTACCACCAACCTTGCCGCACGATACATCCACCGGGGCATTCATCCGATTTCACATACCAGCAGCAAAAAGACAGAGTGTTTGCTTTC
>JAZRNP010000153.1:0-8421 GCA_045648225.1 Victivallaceae bacterium
GCTTGGCCTTCCGACTTCAACGGGTGAAACTTGCCGCAGAATTGGCCAGAGTTCCCCGGGGACACACCGTGTATATTCTGGATGAACCGACCACCGGACTGCATCTGGCGGACATCGATCAGCTGCTCAAAGTTCTGTTCAAACTCCGGGATCTGGGTAACACCGTGATCGTTATTGAACACAATCTCGATGTCATTAAAACCGCCGATCACATCATCGACCTCGGTCCGGAAGGCGGCGATGACGGAGGAGAAGTGATCGTCTGCGGCACTCCGGAGGATATCGTCCGCAACTCAGTCAGCCACACCGCACGCTTTTTAGCACCCTATCTGCAATCATGATCGCCCGGGTAATAACAGACATTGCACTTGACCGGGAATTTGATTATCTGGTCCCCGAAGAACTGGAAAATTCCATCCGGCCCGGCAGTGCCGTCGAAGTTCCTTTCGGCAGCACTTTGCGCAACGGATATGTGCTGGAACTGGTGGAAAAAAGCTCCTTTGCCGATCAGGGCAAACTCAAAAAACTTGCCGGATTATCCACCCGGAGGGCACATATCCCGGAACAATTGATAACTCTCGGCAAGTGGATGGCTGAATATTACTGCGCCACTCAGGAGCACGCCATAAGGACATTGCTTCCGGCGGCAGTGCGCAGCGGCAAAGTAAAATCACTGGTTTCCCGCATCTTTTATCTGCCCGATCAGGCCAAAGTTGAACAGTATATTATCGACAATTCCGATGCAAAGCGGGTGGTGAAACGGATCGAAGTACTGAAACTCATGCTCCGGATCCATGAAGGGACCCTCACCGAAATTTCCGGTCATCCGGAATATTCGCCCGGAGCCTTTGATGCTCTGCGCAAATCCGGACTGATCGGATTCCGGGAAGAAACTTTGCGCCGGGATGTTTTCACAGATGTGGAAGTAGTCCCCGGCAAACCGCTGGAACCCACTTCCGATCAGGCCAGAGCTCTCGGCATGATCGATGAGATGCTCGATAAAAAAGTTCCGCAGCACGTTCTGGTACTGCATGGAGTTACCAACAGCGGCAAAACTGAAGTCTATCTGCAGAGCATTGCCAATACCATCAGCCGGGGCAAATCGGCGATCGTGCTGGTACCGGAGATCTCATTAACTCCGCAAACCGTGCGCCGGTTCCGGGCCCGTTTCAAAGATAAGCTCTGTGTCCTGCACAGCCGCCTTTCGGATGGTGAACGCTTTGACGAATGGAACCGGATCAATTCCGGAGAAGCACAAATCGTTATCGGTGCCCGTTCCGCGCTCTTTGCTCCGCTGCGTAATCTGGGATTGATCGTTGTTGATGAAGAACATGAATCCAGCTACAAGCAATCCGAATCCCCACGTTACATGGCACGGGATGTCGCCGTCATGCGCGGAAAGCTGGAAAATGCCGTGGTCATCCTCGGTTCAGCCACTCCTTCAGCCGAGTCGCTTTATAATGCCCGTCAGGGAAAATTTCTCCTCTGCCGCATGGCTTCCCAGGTGGCGGACAAACCCAAACCGTTGATCCGCATCGTCGACCGGAGACTGGAACCGCTTCCGGAACCGGGCAGCAGCAATCTCTTTTCTCCGGTACTCATCGATGCGGTCCAGGAACGTCTGGAACGTGCCGAACAGACGATACTTTTTCTCAATCGCCGGGGTTACGCCCGGAGTATGAGCTGTCCGGCGTGCGGTTTTGAAGCACGTTGTCCGGATTGTTCAGTGAATTACAACTACACCTACAGCCGCCGCCGGGAAATTTTGAGCTGCCACCTCTGCGGAGCGGTGATCCCGGCACCGGCCTGCTGTCCGGATTGCGGTTATCAGGATATCCGTTTCCACGGCAGCGGTACGGAAAAACTGGAAAGCTGTGCTCACGGAGCATTTCCCGGAGCCCGGATCGGACGGATGGATTCCGACACGATGCGCTCATCGGCAGATTACGAAGTGGTACTGGATAAATTCCGCCGGGGCCAGCTGGATATTCTGGTCGGTACCCAGATGATCGCCAAAGGACTGCATTTTCCCGGGGTGACGCTGGTCGGAGTCATCAATGCCGACCACGGACTGTCCATGCCGGATTTCCGGGCATCAGAAAGAACATTTCAACTGCTGACACAGGTTGCCGGTCGTGCCGGCCGGGGCGACCGGCGGGGGGAAGTGATATTTCAAACCAACAAAGACAGCGAAGTTCTGCGCTTTGCCTCGGAATTGGATTTTGAAGGTTTTGAGGAGTTCGATCTGGAATTCCGGAAAATGCTGGATTATCCGCCCTACTCCCGGATGATCGCCATTCTTTTCCGGGGCGAAAACGAGGCGGAACTGGCCAATTATGCCGCAGGTTTTGCCGCCGCACTGGAACCCTACAAACATGACCGTCTGCGGATCACGCCTCCGGCTCCGGCCCCCATTGAAAAGATCAAAAATAAATTCCGTTATCTGATGACAGTGCGGGGCAATGGATTAAAAGTTATCCGGGAGGCGATCCGGGTGCTTGCGCTGCACCGCCTCCATCCCAAGGGCATTGATGTTGCCGTCGATGTGGATGCTCAATATCTGATGTGATGCCGGAGCAGGGCATTTTTTGCCGAAGCGATATCTGTTATGATCTGCTCTTTGAGCTCTCCGGGGGAATCAAATTTACGGATATCCCGCAGTTTGCAAAGCAAAGTCACACTTTGAAAAGTTCCGTAAAGGTTTCCGGAAAATCCGATCAGGTGAACTTCAATTCGTTTTTCCTGAATATGATATGTCGGTGCCGGGCCGATGTTCAATACCGCCGGATAAACGGTTCCGTCAACGGTGGTGCAACCGGCGTAAACCCCATCCGGAGGCATAACACCGTACTGCAATTCAAGATTGGCAGTTGGAGCACTGAGATCTTTTCCGGCGGCCTGCATTCCGCTTTTCACCTCGCCGAAAATTTCCGGATAAACTCCGTAGATCCGGTATATTTTTTCAAAATCCCCCTCTGCGGTCAACTTCCGCAGCCAGGTGGAACTGACAATATTCTCCTCTTCGACAACCTCCGGCACCGGGATAAATTCGATTTCGCATTTTTTGCAGAAGCCGGCCAGCAGATCCCGGTCTCCCCCTCCGTTTTTTCCGAATCTCCAGTTGCTGCCGACACAGATCCCGGCAATCTGAAACAGTCCGCAATCCCGCAGTTTCTGCAAAAATAATTCCGCATCCCACCCGGCGATCTCCCGGGAAAAATTGATCTGTGCCACAAAATCGGCACCGCATTTCTGCAATTCAGCAACTCTCCGGGACTCCGGCATGAGCAATTTCAAACTCTTATCATTGCCCAGAACCTGACGGGGATGAGGGACAAAGGTCACCACACCCATCGGCAATTGAAGACGTCCGGCCAATTCCACTGCCGAAGCGATCACCCGGCGGTGACCGGGATGCACTCCGTCGAAAACTCCAAGGGCAATTACCGCCTTTTTATCTGAAAAAACCGGATTTGTTGTAATGAATTTAATGAAATTGTCCATAAAAAATTGAATTTCCTGCAATCAAACCATATATTATACACCATAAACATCAACTATGCAACAGGAAATGTTATGAAAACTGTATTATATCCCGGTTCATTCGACCCTTTTACCAACGGTCATTTGGATTTGGTGACCCGCGCCGGACAGCTTTTTGACCGGGTGGTCGTCGCCGTAGCGGTGAATTCTGCCAAAAATCCGCTCTTTACCATGGAGGAGCGGTGTGAACTTATTAAAGAAAGCTGCGCCCATCTCAACAATGTGGAAGTGGTCTCATTTCAGGGATTGCTGGTCAACGCTCTTGATCAGTTTCACGCAGATGCCGTGCTGCGGGGCTTGCGGGCGTTTTCTGATTTTGAGTATGAGCTGCAGATGGCTCTGTTGAACCGTAATCTCAAATCCCAGTGCGAAACCATCTTTATGATGCCGACATTGAAAAACTCTTTTGTCGCCTCCAGTTTGGTCAAAGAGGTTGCCCGGCTCAAAGGTGATTTTGAACAGTATGTCCCCGAAGCGGTCGCCAAAGCGGTCAAGGCAAAACTCTGGTCATGAAAAATCTTCTTCTGGCAAAAATGCAGACCGTTCTGGAAACCATGGCGCACTCCGGCCGGGTTTCCATCAATGAACTTTCTGAAAAATTGAATATCCCGCTGCCGACTTTGAGCCGGTTGATTTCGGATATGTGCGAGATGAAGCTGATCGAAAAAATAAATTATTATCAGGTCGCTCCCGCCGCCGGGATGATCCGGCTCGGAGAGTGTGCCCGGAAACACTCGATTCTGGTGCAGACCGTCGTGCCGGAATTGAAAAATTATGCGGACAAGGTTCAGATGAATTTCATCCTGGCCGCATTTGACAACAATACCATGTTCAACCTTTACAGTTCCGGGAATACCGATAACAGTTCCGCACTCATCTGGGAGAGCGGTCTGGCAATGGTTCTCATGGAGCGAGCCGGGTTGAGTGATGCCGGATGCGTCAAACTTTTCCGGGACAGCAATCCCGGATATTCGGACACTGATCTGGTGATATTTGAACGGGAAATGGACAGCGTACGGCAATCCAGAACTTTTTTCCGCACCAATACCATGCGCCGCTGGGGCTGTTCGCACAGTTTTGTTTACCGGAATCAGGTTTGCGGATTCTGCATTTACGGTCAGGCTCCGGAAAACTGTTCCCGGGAAAAATTTGTTCTGAATTGCGATATGCTGCTTTCCCATATAACTTCAGCATTAAACGAGGAATGATCTTATGCTTGAAAAGTTGAAAGAGTGGTTTCGGAAATATCCTGACCGCTGCTGCATTATGACAGTCGTGCTGGCGGCGGTGCTCCCATTTTTGCCGTCATTGAGTTTTTCTTCTTTCATTCTGGACGATACCGCCTATATCGGTCAGGAATATTTATTTGCTTTTTCCTGGAAAAATATCAAATATCATCTGACCAGTCAGACGATCGGGCTTCATTCTCCGCTGGTCATGCTCAGTTTCATGCCGGATTATCTGCTCTGGGGCAAAGAATTGTTTCAAGGCGGAGCCCGACTTTTCAACATTCTGCTGCACTGCGCCGGAATGGTACTGTTTTACCTTATTCTGCGTAAACTGGAGTGGAAATTCAAAGATGGCAGGGAGCTCTCTTTCCCGCCTCTGGCGGCGATGTTTGCGGCCGTAGTCTGTGCCATTCATCCGCAACGGGTGGAATCGGTCGTATGGTTGGCAGAACGAAAAGATGTCATGGTTGTAACCCTTGGCATGGCATCAATTTACGCCTTTATTTGCGCATATCGGAAAAATCGGATTCCAATTGCCGCACCTCTGCTGCTGTTTCTCTCGCTGTGGGGGGTGAAGCCGATGATGATAAGTTTGCCGCTGATCCTGACGGCCGGACTTATTGCCGCTGAAGGCAAATTTGATTTCCGTAAAGCTTTGCGTTATCTTTCCGGGATGTATTTGGTGACGGCGATATATTTGCTGATGAATTTCAAAATATTTTCCACATTTTCTTCAGAAGCTTTCGCCAATGCTTCCGGAAGTTCCGGGGCGAGTCGGATCCCGCTTGCGGCATACAATATTTTAACCTATTTCTGCAAGAGCATCTTCCCGGTCAATTTGAATCCGATCTATCCGCTTGTCAATCCGGCAGATGTATCCTGGATTTTCCCGGCGGCAATCATTCTGATACTGGCAGCATTGATCATCCCGGCATCGATCCGCTGGGAACAGCGGGAATTTTTTGCCCGGGCACTGCTGCCCTGCGGGATCATGTTCGGATTGGCGGTTTTCCCGGTGTGCAACTTGAAAGCCATCGGAAATGTCGATTTCGCTGACCGTTACAGCTATTTCCCCTCACTTTTTGTCTGGGCGGCAATTGCCGGAACCGGAGTGGTGATCTACCGGGAATATTTCCGTTACCGGAGATTGACCACAGTGCTGGCGGTCGGATATTCGCTGGCACTGGTACTGCTGACGGCATTCTATCTGCCGGCATGGAAAAATTCCGACAGTCAGCTCGATGCCATTCTTGATACAGAATCCCCTCACCGGAGTGCATTGAAATTAGCTGCGATGATAGATTATAAAGCTAAAAATTATGACAGTGCCCTGAACTATGTGCTGCTGCTGCAAAATTCCGACGGATATGATTTAGCAGATACGGTTTTCTGCGAGGGTATGCTCGGATTGATCGAAATCTCCCGGGGACAGCAGGAGCAGGGAATTGCCCGGCTCAACCGTTTTTTGAGTACTCCGCAGTGGAATGTCATTATGCAGTCGCCGCTTTCATTCATCCGGGATTGCATTCTCACCTCTGCAAACTGGCATTTACAGCGGCGGCATAATCCGGAACACCGCCGTTATGCCGCAAATTTGTTCATCATGGCAAGTCAGGCTGCCGAATCGTGGAGTATTCTGGAAAGTCTGAACTACCGCGGTATCGGCATGATGATCATGGGACGCAACGATGAAGCCGAACAGATTTTTATGCAGGCACTCCAATTTGCCCCCGGAGACAGAAACATCCTGAATAATTTGAAGCAGGCCCGGCTGAAAAAGTGATTCCAATTCTTTGCAATCCCTTTGATTTTATCAGATAACATTAATAAAAAGTTGCAATTTTGACAAACCGGATATATATTATATATCAAGTGTATGGCAGATAGAGGGCGGGAAACCGTTTTATATCGGCACAACTTCCGGTTAAGCATGCCGTGCGGGTATGTGGAATTCGGTCGGTTTCGCCATTCGGGTAATGATTGATCCGAGTGCCGACACCGGGATTCCGCCGCCTGCGGCGATCATCCGGAGAAATTTGTTGTGAAACGCCTTCTGTCCGCCCGGAAACCGCTCTATTTTGAAAGGAATTTATTATGGGCGAAGAAAAGAAAATCGTTTTTCAGCTCGACGATGCCAGAACTATGGAGATTTCCACCGGTAAACTCGCCGGTCTGGCCAATGGCAGCTGTCTGGTGCGCATGGGTGATTCCATTGTGCTGACCACCGCTTGCAGCGGTGCCCCCCGTGAAGGAACTGACTTTTTCCCGCTGCAGGTCGACTACCGGGAAAAATATGCCGCCGCCGGCAAGTTCCCCGGAGGTTATATCAAACGTGAAGGCCGGCCCTCCACCAAGGAGATCCTCACCTGCCGTATGATCGACCGCCCCATCCGTCCGCTGTTCCCCAAAGGCTTCTTCGACGAAGTCCAGGTCTGCAGCACTCTGCTTTCTGCTGACGGAGTCAACGAACCTGACGTGCTGGCCATGCTCGGTGCTTCAGTCTCTCTGATGCTTTCCGATCTTCCCTTTGACGGCCCCATCGGTGCGGTGCGCGTCGGCCAGATCGACGGCCAGTATGTCATCAACCCCACCCGGGAAGAGATGAAAAAAAGCCGCCTCGAACTCATCTACGCCGGCCGTCCCGGTCAGGTCATCATGATCGAAGGTGAAGCTGAATTCCTCACCGAAGCCGAAATGCGTGATGCCATGTACGCCGCCGATGCCGCCATCGTCAAACAGTGCGAAGCTCAGATCGAATTGGCCAAAATCGCCGGTCGTCCCAAAAAAGATTATAAACTCTATCTGGTTCCCGAAGCCCTGCAGAAAGCTATGGAAGATTTCTGTGCCGGCCGCATCGACGATATCTGCGTCATCCCCGGCAAAGAAGATCGCAGCGTTGCCATGGATGCCCTCCGTGCCGAAATGCGTGAAGCCCTGCGCGAACAGTTCGCTGAACTTTCCGATCAGGAATATGCTTTTATGACCGCTATCGGTTTCGATGATCACGTCCGTGATGTCACCCGCCGCATCATCCTGACCCGCCAGTTCCGTCCCGACGGCCGCGGTATCACCGATATCCGTCCGCTCTCTGCTGAAGTCAACGTGCTTCCCGTGGTTCACGGCAGTGCGCTCTTCTCCCGCGGAGAAACCCAGGCTCTGGTCATCACCACTCTGGGTAACGAAAAAGATGCTCAGGAAACCGATGATCTCACCAGCGAAACCGGACTCGATGTCAAGCGTTTCTATCTCCACTACAACTTCCCCAACTTCAGCGTTGGCGAAGTCGGACGTATCGCCGGTCCCGGACGCCGTGAAATCGGTCACGGAAACCTGGCGGAACGTTCTGTTTCCAAGGTCATTCCCAAGGATTTCCCCTATGTCATCCGCTGCGTCTCCGAAATCATGAGCTCCAACGGTTCGACCAGTATGGCTTCTGTCTGCGGTGCCACCCTCTCTCTGATGGATGCCGGTGTCCCCATTACCGCTCCGGTCGCCGGTATTTCCTGCGGTCTCGTGACCGGTGACAATGGCGAACGTCTGCTGCTGACCGATATCATCGGTGCTGAAGACCACTTCGGCGATATGGACTTCAAGGTCTGCGGTACCCGTGAAGGTATCACCGGATTCCAGCTCGACCTCAAACTCCCCG